>JAQUTW010000041.1 GCA_028694215.1 Paludibacteraceae bacterium
AAGGACTTGCCGACACAAGCAAAACAAAAATACAAGTGGGCGTTCAATCCACCGACAAACGCTATTCCGACAACATTAAAAAGATTGAACAAGAAGTACATCGTGTTCAGATACTTGACCCAGCCACAGGAACAGCCACTTTTTTAGCGGAAATTATCAAACTGATTCACAAAAAATTTGAAGGGCAACAAGGCGTTTGGAGCAACTATGTGGAAAATCACTTAATTCCACGATTGAACGGATTTGAGTTGCTTATGGCGAGTTATGCTATGGCACACTTGAAATTAGATTTATTGTTGAAAGAAACAGGTTTTAAACCTACCAAAGACCAACGTTTTAGAGTGTATCTGACTAACAGTTTGGAAGAACACCACGCCGACACAGGAACGCTTTTTGCCAATTGGCTAAGCTCCGAAGCCAACGAAGCCAACCGCGTAAAACGTGATACACCCGTGATGTGCGTTATAGGAAATCCTCCATATGCCGTAAGCAGCACAAACAAAAACGAATGGATTCAAAATCTTATTGCTGATTATAAAAAGGATTTGAATGAAAAGAGTTATAACTCTCTTTCAGATGATTATATAAAGTTTATTCGGTTTGGTCAGCATTTTATAGATAAAAATGGAAGCGGTGTTTTGGCATATATTTCTAATAATAGCTTTATTGATGGAATTACTCACCGTCAAATGCGTAAAAATTTATTAGAAAGTTTTGATAAAATTTATATTATTGATTTGCACGGCAACGCAAAGAAACAAGAGGTTTGTCTTGACGGTTCAGTAGATCAAAATGTATTTGATATTATGCAAGGTGTTTCAATAAACATCTTTGTGAAAACTGGAAAGAAAAAGAAAACTGAATTTGGAAAAGTCCAACATATAGACGTACAAGGAAAGCGAGAATTTAAATATGAATTTCTAAATGAAAATCAATTATCTAGCATTAATTGGAATTATCTTAATTACTTCGCACCTAATTATTATTTTACTAACAAAAACTTTGATGAAATAAAAAATTACGAAAGAGGTTTTATAGTATCTGATTTAATGAAAAATTTAAACCCTGGTGTTGAAAGTGGTAGAGATGAGTTGTTCATTGATTTTTACAAAGACAATCTAAAAGCTAAGATTGCAGATGTTATTAAAGACAGTAATTCAAATGATTTAAAAGCTAAATATGGTATAAAAGACACAGATAGTTTTAAATTCGAAAGTAATCTTCAATCATCAATTTTTAATGAAAACAATATAGAAAAAATAAGTTACAGACCATTTGACATAAGATATACTTATTATGATACTAAATTACAAAGAAGGCCAAGTTATGATACGTTTAAACACGTAATAAAAGGCAGTTTAGGCTTAGTAATTAAAAGGGGATTTGATGAAATAAACTCAGCTCCTGTTTTTGTGTTAAATGTAATATCAGATAGACGTGGTTGGTCAAGAGCAGGTATGCAAGGTGCTGAGTCTATAAGTCCACTCTACCTTTACCCATATACTAACACCCAACAAACAATTGACCAAACAACCGATGGTTCGACAAACTCACCACAAGGAAGAATACCAAACTTAAACTTAGAAATCGTCAATCAGATAGCAGAGCAATTAGGTTTAGAGTTTACCAACGAGAAGGAAGCAAAAGAAAATACTTTTGCCCCAATTGATATTTTGGATTATATTTATGCTGTTTTGCATTCGCCCACTTACCGTGAGAAATACAAAGAATTTCTAAAGATTGATTTTCCGAGAGTTCCCTATCCAAAAGACAAAGACACGTTTTGGCAATTAGTGAAATTAGGCGGAGAAATTCGTCAGATTCATTTGTTGGAATCGCCCACCGTTGAACAATACATCACGCAATATCCAATTGACGGAACAAACGAAGTAGTCAAACCAAAATACGAAAACGGCAAAGTTTATATAAACGAAACACAGTATTTCGACCATGTGCCCGAAGTGGCTTGGAACTTCTTTATTGGCGGTTATCAACCAGCTCAAAAGTGGCTCAAAGACCGCAAAGAACGCACATTGGAGTTTGACGACATTTTGCATTATCAAAAAATCATTGTTGCACTTTCGGAAACTGACAGATTAATGAAGGAAATTGATAAAATTGAAATTGATTAAAAAAAGATTACTATGCCTAATTGGTGGAATCAAATTGGTGTACCTCATAAAGGCTTGGTTTTAAACGAGGTTATTGATATAAGAGAAGATGGACAATCTGCTGAGGAAACCCCATATGAAACTTGCATGATGTGTGGTAATGAAAAAATTAGATTTGTACATATTGTTTCACATAACGAGGTTGAAGAAGAATATAGAGTTGGTTGTGTTTGTGCAGAAAGAATGACAAACGATTATATCAATCCAAAAGGTAAAGAAAATGAATTACGTAATAGAGCAAACAGGCGTAACACATGGATAAAAAAGACGTGGAAATTAAGTAAAACTGGTAATATTTATTTGAATCATAAAGAACATCATATAGTTATTTTTAAAGATAAATCACAAAGATACAAAGTAATAATAGATGATATATTTGGAAAAAAAACATTTCAAGAATTACATAAAGCTAAGATTGCAGCTTTTAATGGTATAGAATATTTTAAAGAAATTGGAAAATGGTAATCCCAACGCTTCACAGCCACACACATTGCCAAGCCCCACGAGCCAACGCTAAAGCCAAAGCTTGTCAAAGAGTGTGTCTGTCCCAACGCACGGCAGACAGAAACGAAGTAGCAAATTGATAGAAAATGACAGGAAAAATAAACACCGAACGGCTAACAACGTGTATAAAACATTTGGCAGTCAGTGGTTTATCGAGCGGTACAGCTCGTATCAAAAGTTGTTGTAACTTGATAGGAAATCGCTTCGAAATGCCAAACGTTTCATACACGCAACCGTTATGTGCTATATTGAGAAAACGGCATCCACGAGTAAAAAAACAAATAAATGACTAAGACAATATGACAACAGACAGAAAAGTAATTTTATACATAGCTACAAGTCTTGACGGTTTTATCGCAAGACCAGACGGAAATTTAGACTGGCTGACCTCTGTTCCGAACCCACAAACGGGAGACTACGGCTATGCAGATCTTTTAAACAGTATCGGAACAACCATAATGGGACGAAAGACATATAATGAAATAATTGGGTTTGGAGTTGATTGGCCATATCCCGAACTTAACTCATTTGTTGTTACAACAAATAAAGACTTAAAAATTCAAAGCCCCGGCACTTACACTTTGACAGAGAATTTGAAAGACTTTGTTACAGATTTGAAAAAGAAAACAGAAAAAGACATTTGGCTTATTGGCGGAGGACAGCTTATAACGACTTTTATTAACGAAGGACTATTGGACAAAATGATAATAACAATAATACCTAAGATAATAGGAGAAGGACTTCCTTTGTTTGCGGACAAACCAAAAGAAACAAATTGGAAACTGCTTGAAGCAAAATCGTTTGACACAGGTGTTGTTAACTTGACTTATGAAAAGGCAGACTGACGAAGAGAACACAGTACATAACAGACAGTTTGGCGTCAGCCGGGCTGACAGATGCAGGCCACAAGGAGGAAACCGAAGGTAACCGCCAACCGCCCAACCGTTACAGCTAAGCAAAAGAACGACACGAAAAAAAAGTAAAATCTGACAGACGGCAACTGAAAATAATATTGCATTGAAACAATTAAAATCTACATTCGGCTCATTTTTTTTGTATATTTGCACCGAATATTTTATTTAAACGGCTCAAATATGTATGATTGGCAACACAAAAACTGGCCTAATTTCATTTATGATGAGGGAATTATAGGAGACTATGCCATAAGATTCGCTGAACTATCAGGCGAAACAGTTGGAATACTCAAAATCTTTAACTCCTCGAAGAAACAAAGTGAAATTCTTGATATGATGATTTCGGAAGCAATAAAGACTTCCGAAATAGAGGGAGAAATGTTATCAAGAGAAGATGTACGTTCTTCATTTTTGAACCGACTTGGCTTAACAAGCACGACAAAAAACATAAAAGACAAACGTGCCGAGAATGTTGCTTTGCTAATGTTGGAAGTGCGTAACAGCTTTCAAACAAAGCTTTCCGAAAAGCTGATCAAAGGTTGGCACCGCATATTATTTGCAAATTCGAAGTATATTAATGCCGGCGTTTATAGGAAAAGCGAAGACCCAATGCAAATTATTTCGGGAGCAATGGGTAAAGAAAAAGTTCATTTTGAAGCTCCTCCTTCAAGCCAAGTACCGCAAGAAATGAAACAATTTGTAAAGTGGTACAATGCGTTTAACACAAAAGGAAGTATGCCAAAAGTAATGATTAAAACGGCAATTACGCATTTGTATTTTGAAAGCATACACCCTTTTGAAGACGGGAACGGACGTATAGGCAGAGCTTTGATAGAAAAATGTCTTTCAGAATCACTTGACAGACAAATGATGATGTCTATTTCGCAAACGATAGAAAAAGACAAAAATCACTATTATAGTGAACTTAAAAAGGCCCAATCTACACTCGAAATTGATAGTTGGCTTTTATATTTCTCGCAATTACTTCTTGATTCACAAAAGAATGTATTGGAAGTATTGGACTTCTCACTTAAAAAAGCACATTTTTTTGACCGATACAAATCAAAGATGAATTCACGACAAATGAAAGCTATTAACAAAATGCTTGACGCGGGAAAAGATGGTTTTGAAGGTGGAATGACAGCAAAAAAATATATTTCTATATCCAAAACAACAAAAGCGACAGCAACTCGCGACTTGCAAAAACTTGTTGAACTTGGCATTTTGAAACAAAACCTTGCAGGCAGAAGTACGAATTATACAATCAACATATAGAACTGCTTGTTGCAAACGGTTTGGTGTCAGACAGACAAATAGCAATAACCTGCTTTTGTTGAAGAAGATAAAGTCTCCTTTTATCATAAAATCCAATTAAAAAAATACCCGCTCAGGATAATAAACAGCGTTATCGTGCCGAAGAAAATGCCGATTAGTTTCCACGTCATTTGACGCAAGCTTATTAATTTGTGTCAGTTTCATAACTGATAGTTACATGGCTCCTTTTTCTCCTTTTCTTTTTTATTCGTGCAAATAACGGGTTTCTTTAATTTAGGTTCTTGAGGCTGCTTTTTTAGATTTTGTGGTTTTCTTAATTTTTCATTACTTTTGCAAGATTTTTTTAGATATTAAATTTACCACAAATAATGAAGAAGAATATTTTGTTGACTGGTGCTACCGGTACCATGGGATCGGCCGGTTTGCACGAATTATTGCAGCGAACCGACCGTTTTAATATAACTGTTTTAGCACGTCAGAGTGAAACAAACCGTAAGAAATTGTCTCTGTTTGCGGATAAAATTCATATTGTTTGGGGCGATTTAACAAAATATGACGATGTGCTGGAAGCCACAAAAGGTGCCGACTATGTGTTGCATGTTGGCGGAATGGTGTCGCCAGCTGCCGATTATTTTCCAAATAAAACACGTCGTGTAAACGTGTTGGCAGCTCAAAATGTAGCCAAAGCAGTTTTGGCACAACCCAATGCCGACGACATTAAAGTTTGCTATATCGGTTCAGTGGCACAAACCAGCGATCGCAATGAGCCTATTCATTGGGGACGTACAGGCGACCCCATTTGCATAAGTGTTTACGACCATTATGCCATTAGTAAAACGCTGGCAGAACGTGTCATTGTAGAGTCTGGTATCAAAAATTGGGTTTGTCTGCGTCAATCAGGTATTTTATATGCCGCTATTCTGAAAAATTATGACCCGATTATGTTTCATGTGCCATTGCGTGGCGTTCTCGAATGGGCAACGGTAGAGGACAGTGGTCGTGTGTTGGCAAATTTGTGTGAAGACAATGTTCCCGATGAGTTTTGGAATCGTTTTTATAATATTGGCAGTGGTCCCGAATATCGTTTGAGTAACTACGAATTTGAATGTAAACTTCTGAAAACGATTAGCTGTCCGCCACCCGAAAAAATATTTAATCCCGAATGGTTTGTGTTACGCAATTTTCACGGGCAATGGTATTCCGATTCACAAATTTTGGAAGATTATTTGCATTTTCGTGCTAATACTCCGGTAGATGATTATTTCAAACATTTGGGGAAACAAGTTCCTTGGTTTTTCCATTTAGCCAAAATTGTACCTGCTTGTATTATCAAGCTGGCAATGCGTCCGATGGCTTACAAGAAAAAGTGGGGAACACAATGGTGGATTAAGCATAACGAACAAAATCGTATAAACGCATACTATGGCTCAGTTGAAGCCTGGAAGAATATCCCCGATTGGAAACATCAAAATTTGTCGCATCCAAGTAATGAGGCACGTATCATTGACCATGGTTATGATGAATTGAAACCACGTTCGGAATGGACAATTGAAGATATGCAGCAGGCAGCAGCATTTCGTGGTGGAAAGTGCTTAAGTCCGACTATGACAAAAGGTGATTTTCGCACGCCACTTGAGTGGGAATGTCAGTTTGGACATAAATTTACAGCTTCTCCTGCTTTGATTCTGCAAGGTGGTCATTGGTGTCCGGAATGTCTTCCAACACCTTGGAATTATGATGAGATAGCCAAAGGCAATCCGTTTTTTGCGCAAATATGGCAGCCACTTCACGGAAAAACAGAACATAATGTTTATGGAGAAGAGATTTTTGCAGGTTGGGAGAGTTAATACATGGGAAAATTCAATTAAATGAAAAATATATTTACAGTAGTGGCTTTATTTTTGCCACTGTCAGTGTGGAGTCAGGATAAAATTGTGCCGATAAAGTTTGGTGACATGGAGAGTTGGACAGTGCGCTATATCAAAGAATCCGGACTACTTGGTGGTAAAACAAAGACACTTTATGCGTTAGGTCCGAAAGATACTATTGGATGTGAAAAAGGTAATAAATGCTATGATTTCAAAAAAACGTGTTGGGGAATTTCCAATGCTTATGCAAATGTAGCAGGAGTGGCTAAAGGTGCCAATACTACACAGCCTGAACGTAGAGGTGACGGCTGGTGTGCACGTCTTGATACACGTATGGAAACGGTAAAAGTTCTCGGAATGATTGATATTCAAGTTGTTATCGCAGGAACTCTGTTTTTGGGAGAGGTTATTGAGCCGGTGCGCAGTGCCAATGATCCTTATGGCAGTATCAATATGGGTATTCCGTTTACTCAGAAACCAAAGGCTGTGATGTTGGATTTGAAAATGCGTGTGTCTGGTGAACAGATTCTTACGAAAGCATTGGGAGTGAGAGCATCGAAGATTGTTGGTCATGATGAACCGGAGGTATATGTTTATTTGGAGAAACGTTGGGAAGATGAAGATGGTAATATTTTTGCCCATCGCATTGGTACAGCGCGTCAGAGGTTTGTAAAATCCGTTTCTGAATGGCAAAATAATTATCGTATTGATATTCATTATGGTGATATTACACATCGACCGGATTTTAAGAAATACCAGGGATTGTTTCCCGATGGTGGTCAATTTAAAGCAAAAAACAGTAAGGGTAAAATGGTAACCATACAAGAGGTAGGCTGGGGAACGGCAGACGATGTGCCAACTCATGTCATTTTAATGATTACCAGTGGCTGTTATCCCGCTTTCTATGGACATATTGGCAATGCTTTTTGGGTAGATAATGTAAAATTTGTGCATTAAAAACATGCTTGCCGATAATGTTTTTTCTATCTTAACGATTTTCGATATTCCATTGCTCCCAATCCGGTTTGTTGTTTGAAAAAACGTCCCATTACCGACTGGTCGGAGAAGTTGAGCCGTTGCGATATTTCTTGTACAGTATAATTGGTCGATTGCAACTGTATTTTTATTTCCAATATGATATAATCGTCAATCAACTTTTTGGGCGAACAGCCCGAAATGATATTGGTTACTGAAGATAAATAACGTGTCGAAACACACAGTTTATCAGCATAATACGCTAAATTTCGATGCTCTTTGTAATGGCGATGTATCAATCCAAAAAATATTTTCATAAGTTTATCTTTGCTGTTATAACCTGTATGATGTACCCTTCCGGAAGCACAGGAAATCAATATGTAAGTAATAGTGTTACTTTTGCTTTATCTACATACAATTATCATAGAATATTTGCAACAGATACATTGGTGAAGTTCAAAATTACTGCCGAAGTAAGTGGAAGTAGATATACCAACGGCTCACATTCCGAAACACAAAGCGGCACTTCAGTATTAATTACCGAACAGAAGAAACTTACTTTGATAGGCAATGACGGTTTTGCCATAACCATTGGAAGCACCAACCAATTTACCGTGCAGGAAATAGCCGACGAATTGGTCATGAAGTTCAGAGGAAAAATGGATATTCCAGGAGTGCTGCTGAGCGGCATAGGATTTTCCGCTGGCGGTGGAACAGACATGTGGGGTAAGACACATGCTTTATTAAATGTTGAAAAAATTTCACAAGGCACATACAGAGTATGGCACAGTATAGGTCACTCAAACTACAGTGTGCAGATAACGCCGATGACAACCAACTTAACCTGCTGCACAAGCAGTCATACGTCCGACAATTTTATCGTAACCATCACCACCGTCAGTAATACTTGTTACGATTCCAATTTTAATTTTGTTGTTTTCGGTAACAATCATGCATAAAAAAAAGCCCGACAACGGTCGGGCTTTCAGTGTGGCAGATAATATTATTTTGTAAGCGGTATAAAGGTAAACACTTCGTTGAACAACCGATATACTTCCGTATAGTTACTGTCGTTGTAGGCGGCTTCTATCAGTGGGCGGGCTTTGTTTATTACGCTGTCCGGCACACAGGCTATGGTGTCGTTGTTTGTTCCGGTAATATACACATCGTAGCCGTAGATAAAGTCCTTATAGAATTTTCCGTTTTGGTCAATAATGTCCGTCCCCCACATACGGAGTGCCGGCGTTTCAAAATCGCGGTCGCTTTCAGAAAATGTACGTGCTATTTTCTTTGGAGTTTCCCAATATGTATTGCCAGCCCAAGATGAAGTCCATTTAATATTGAGTGCATCTTGTACTACTTCGAGTGGTGTCAGTCCGTATATGTGTGCATTTTGTGCGTTGGCGTTTTGTTTTGCCGTTACGCCACGCAGCAGTATTTTAGCATTAGGGTCAAGTTTCCCTTTGTCTGGTGTCGGTTCGTTTTTTTCGCAGCCTGCAAACATCACGGCCGCCATAAGCAAGAAGATAATTTTTTTTATAGTTGTTTGATTGTTTAAATGTTTATAATAATATGCAAAGATAATGATTTTTTTATAAAAAAGAGAAGATGAAAAAATTTACACAAGCCCCACTACCGTTTCAGGGGCAAAAACGCAAATGGAACGGTGAGTTTAAAATCGCACTAAAGCAATGTGGTGGAACTGTGCGATTGGATGGAGCGCAACTATTCCGCTGCGAATCCGTTTCATGGTGCGACTAAAAAAGAGACAAAAACCAATATGAACTACAACGGCAGCTATGTAGATGTAATGCTGTTTAAACGACGTTTAAAGTAGGATTAAATATAAAAGTCTGCTCATAACCGGGCAGACTTTTTTGCGAAAAATGTACTTCTCGTTTTAAATTAATGTATTTTTCGTTTTGGCGATTATAGTATGTGGCAGCATCTCATTTTTATATATTAAACTATTGCTTTATATTCATTTGGAGTAATGCCGACTTTCTTCTTAAACATACGGCTGAAATGTTGCGGATATTGAAATCCCAAATCGTAGGCAACTTCGCTTACCGTTTTATTTGGCTGTAAAATGCGTTCTTTTGCAATTTCTATCAGTTTTGATTGCACATATTCCAGTGCCGAAGTTCCTGTCTCTTTTTTTATTAAATCGCCGAAATAATTTGGGGACAGACTTAATCCTTCGGCAAAATAACGCACAGACGGTAAACCCAATTTTTGCGGTTTGTTACTTTGAAAATAATCGTTGAGCAATTGCTCAAAACCTATCAGAATATCTTTGTTGGCATTTTCGCGTGTAATAAACTGACGTTCGTAAAATCGTGTGCAATAGTTCAATAACAGTTCGATGTACGAAACAATCAGCGTACGGCTGTGTCGATCAATGGCGTGTTGCAGTTCCGCTTCTATTTTTTTGAGACAATCAATGGTAATCTGCTTTTCTTGTTCCGAAATATGCAGTGCTTCGCGCGATTCGTAAGAAAAAAAAGTGTAGTTTTTGATGTTTTTCCCAAGTGTCGTACCGCGCAGCAAATCAGGGTGAAAAATCAGTGCCAAACCTTTCGGTTGAAAGGTTTCGCCATTGTCGCGCACGCCAACGACTTGTCTGGGAGCAATACACACCAAAGTTCCCTCTTGGTAGTCGTAGTAGTTGCGTCCATAAATTAAATCGCCGCATTTGACCTGTTTCAAAAAGATGGCATAAAAGCCAAACAATTGTTTCGTATGGTACATAGGCGGACATTTCGACCAATCGACAACACTTACCAAAGGATTTAACGTTTCTACGCCACAAAAATCGTTGTAGTCACTCACATAATCAATGCGTTTTATCTCATCCATAACAGTATGTTTTTTTATGTTATGTTGCAAAGGTAAATATTTATTTTCAACAAAGTTTTTCAATCCGTAAAAATGGTATGGAAAACAGTAATTTGGGTATAGTTTGATTGTTTTTATCTTTGTAATTTTGTAACGTAATGTAAAGTGGAAAAGATGAAAGTAAAGAAAATTTTATTAGGATTGTTGACTTGGTGTGTTACTATATTTACCGCTTATGCTCAACCAACCCCAAACAAACAAAACAACAAAGAAATGAAAACATTAGTAGCTTATTTTTCGGCCACCGGTACAACCAAAACCGTAGCACAAAAGTTGGCCAATGCAGCCAACGCCGACATTTATGAAATTCGTCCCCAAACAGCGTATAGTGCTGCCGATTTGAATTGGCAGGACAAAAACAGCCGCAGCAGTCGCGAAAATGCAGACGAAAAGGCTCGTCCTGCCCTGGCTGACAAAAATGCAAAAATAGCCGATTATGATGTTGTTTTCTTAGGCTTTCCCATTTGGTGGTATCGCGCTCCGAAAATCATCAATACCTTCCTCGAAAGTTACGATTTTTCAGGTAAAACCATTATTTTGTTTGCCACCTCAGGCGGTAGTCCGCTGGGCAAATCGGCCGACTATCTGAAAGGCAGTTGTTCGGCAACAACCATTATCAAAAACGGCAAAATTTTTAGCAACCACGCCTCCGAAAAAGAGTTGGCGGAATGGGTAAAAACGATAATAAAATAGTTGATAAAACGGACAGTATAATCCAAATTGGAAAGACATTCATACGATGCCGAAATACCTAAAGCAGGAGGTTCCCGACTTAAACGCGGAGCGGATTTTCACCGTACATAACACCAAATATGCCCTTGCCCGCCACTCTTGGGACGAACCCCTGAAAAATGCAGAAACACTTGCCACGGAGATGGCACCCGGAACCATATTGCTCCCCAAAATCGATGAAGTGGTTTTGGCTGCACTGATGTTTCGGTAAAAATAACAAAAAAATTTGTTTGCTTAAATTATTGTTCGTATTTTTGCGAACAATTTTCATACAAACAATATGGCAGCACCAAAATATACCGACAAACAAACGCGCATTGCACGCTATGCAAAGGCTTTGGGCAATCCTGCACGTATTGCCATAATGGAGTTTTTGGCGCAACAGGAGACTTGTTTTTTTGGTGAAATTCACGAAAAATTGCCCATTGCCAAAGCTACTGCCTCGCAACATTTAAAAGAGTTGAAAGATGCCGGACTGATTCAGGGCGAAATTATTCCGCCAAAAGTAAAATATTGCATCAACAAAGAACATTGGAAAGAAGCGAAAGCACTGTTTGGAAAGTTTTTCGGACAATGTATTTGCAAAGAAGACAATTGTTGCAAAGAATAATTTTTATAAAAAATGAATTGGTTATATCTGTTTTTAGCTGGTATTTTTGAAATAGGCTGGCCTTTGGGGTTTAAATTGTCGCAAACAACTTCTTTAAAAGCAATGTGGATAATAATTGCGATTATTTCCATGGGATTAAGTGGATTCTTTTTGTGGCAGGCACAAAGGTCAATTCCCATAGGAACTGCTTATGCTATATGGACTGGCGTTGGTGCAGTGGGTACATTGATTATCGGCATTGTCTTTTTTGGCGATTCGGCAAGTTTTTTTCGCCTATTGTCGGCAAGTTTGATTGTTATGGGAATTGTCGGATTAAAATTGGCAAGTTGAATTTATAAAATCAGATTGCCTGCAATGTAAATATTTTGTATGGCTTTTTATGAAATAAATATTTGTCTTCAACAGTCATTTTCTACGCTCAACATAATCCGAACAAGTTCGGTTTCTGTATTCGCTTATCGAAAATGTTCGCAGTTTTACGAACAACAAACAATAATAGTAATCATTTAAAATTAAAAGAAAATGGAAATCAAAGTTTTAGGAACGGGATGTTCAAGTTGCAAAGCCCTGTATGCAACAGTTTTACAGGCAGTAAATGAATTAGGAGTCGAGGCTGATGTAGTCAAAGAAGAAGATATGATGAAAATTATGGCATACAACGTGATGCAGTTGCCGGCACTTGTGATAAACGAAAAAGTGGTGGCAAAGGGCAAAATGTCGCTGCAAGAAGTAAAAGAAATATTGAATAGAAAAGACTAAAAACGATGAAAAAATTATTGTTATTATTAGCTATTATTAGCTCTTTCGTTGCTTGCGGAAATGCCCAAAAACAAACGGAAACTGCTGCCACAAAGATAAACGATAACAGTTTGGATGTGCTTTATTTCCACGGCAAACAGCGTTGTATAACCTGCCGTGCCATTGAAACACTGACCAAGGAAGTATTGGATGCTGATTTTGCCGAAGTGCAAAAATCCGGTAAAGTGATTTTCAAAATCATTGATATTTCGCAAAAAGAAAACGAAGCCATTGCCGACAAATACGAGGTGACGTGGTCGTCCTTGATTTTGGATAAAGGGGGCAAGGTTGTAAATTTGACCGATATGGGTTTTAGCTACGCTAAAAATCAGCCTGATGTTTTCAAAAGCAAGTTAAAAGAAGAAATCGCCAAACTGTTGCAATAATGGAATGGCTTCAAAACTTATTGGATAACAGTTCGATACCTGTTGTTACAGCATTTTTGTTGGGTTTGCTTACGGCGGTCAGTCCCTGTCCGTTGGCGACCAACATTACGGCAATCGGCTATATCGGCAAAAACATTGAAAATCGCAAAACCGTCCTTCGCAACGGGCTGCTTTATACACTTGGCAGAATTCTATCATACACCCTTTTAGGCATTATCCTGATTTTAATTCTTCGTGAAGGAGCGAGTCTGTTTCATATTCAAAAATGGTTGGCTACGTACGGCGAAATGATTATCGGTCCGGCGTTGCTCCTGATCGGTTTGTTTATACTTTTGGGCGACAAATTGAATTTGCCTAAATTCGGTTTTGGCGGTAACGGCGAAAAAATAGCCAAGCGTGGTGGCCGGGGAGCCTTGCTGCTCGGAGCGTTGTTTGCGTTGGCTTTTTGTCCCACCAGCGGCGTTTTTTATTTTGGCGCGCTTATTCCGCTGTCGGCAAGCACGGAAGGCGGCTTTTTACTGCCCGTTGTGTTTGCTGTTGCCACTGCCCTACCCGTGTTGATTATCGCTTTTTTGCTGGCGTTTAGCGTGGAGAATGTCGGCAAGTTTTACGGCAAAGTTACCACGTTTCAAAAGTGGCTGAATTGGATTGTCGGATGGCTGTTTATCGTGGTTGGAATCTATTATTGTGTAATTGTTTTTTTCTAAAATTATGATACAAAATTTTGCAGATTGGTTAGTTTACGATCTTTTCGGTTTGTCTGCCGAAAGTCATTTTGGAATGGCGGTCAATTTTTTCTTTTACGATACAATCAAGATATTGATTTTGTTGTTTTTAATCAGCGCGATAATGGGTGTAATCAACGCCTATTTTCCCATTGACCGACTTAAAAACTATCTTGCCACGCACAAGCTGTTCGGGTTACAATATCTTTTGGCATCGCTGTTTGGCGCCATTACTCCCTTTTGCTCATGTTCGTCAGTACCGCTGTTTATCGGCTTTGTGAAAGGCGGTATTCCGCTTGGCGTAACGTTCTCATTTTTAATTACTTCACCATTGGTGAATGAGGTGGCGGTAGCGATGTTTCTCGGTACTTTCGGCGTAAAGGCGACGTTGATTTATACCGTCAGCGGCATTTTGTTGGGGACTGTCGGCGGGTTTATTTTGGGCAAATTCAAATTGGAGCCGCTGCTCAGTCCTTGGGTACTGCAAATTCAAAAAGAGAGCATTCAGGAAACGGAAAAATGGGAAGCGGAACAAGTCCCGTTTTCGCGACGATTGCCCGCTATTTTGCGCGAAGCATGGGGAATTGTGCGTGGCGTGCTTGTGTATGTCATTATCGGCATCGCCATTGGCGCGGTGATGCACGGCTATGTACCCGAAGGATTTTTTGAAAAATACCTGTCTGCCGATAATTGGTACAGCGTGCCGCTTGCCGTCATTCTTGCCGTGCCGATGTATGCCAACGCCGCCGGCATCGTGCCTGTCATTCAAGTGTTTGTATCCAAAGGCGTGGCATTGGGAACCGCCATCGCCTTTATGATGGGGGTGGTCGGGCTTTCCTTACCCGAAGCCACTTTGCTCAAAAAAGTAATGACGTGGAAATTAATCGGCGTTTTCTTCGGCACGATAACGCTGTTCATCATCCTGAGCGGGTATCTGTTTAATTGGATTGTTTGATCACGGTCGGTATGTGAAACGTTTGGCATTTCAAAGCACTTTCCTATCAAGTTACAACAACTTTTGATACGAGTTGTGCCGCTCGAATACGCACTGCACCGGCAATTAACTATACCGCGTGTTGGCAACTGGTGTTCATTCATATCCGTCTGTTTTTCATTTATTTAGCTTTTATTTTCTTGTCATTGTCAAACTGCACAAACCTATCCACGAAGCATAAATTTATTTTGTTTTTTTTGAGCGTGGGCAATCCTAAAACCGACCTGAAAGGCGGTTACTCGGGCTGGCATTTGCAAGCTCTTTGACAAAGCTTTGGTTGAAGCGTTGGCTCGTGGGGCTTTGGCAATGTGCTTGCAAATAGCGTTGGCTCTTCACAATGTTACTTAATTTTTATGTTTAAAATTTTCTACCTGTTCCATTACTTGGTCAAACACTTCGTCATTATGCTGCGGTGGATAACCATTTTTAATCAAACAGAAGAATATTTTTTGGTTCAAGTCTGCTCTTACATTGCTGTTGTTGAGCCAATCTGTAAACGAAGATTGCACATCAATCAACTCTTTAATTTTTTGAGCTAAGACTTTACATTTATCGTTTATAATTAAACTGCCTACCTTTTTATCTTCGCCATATTCAAAGTTATACTTGTCTCTGAGGTGCATAAGAATATCATAGAATGCTTTTTCCTCGAAAGTCAATCCAAGTTTTCTGAAACTGTCTTTGTCTTCCCCTAATTTTGAAAGTATATCCAAAGCCTGTTGAGTAGCATTTCTAATAATTGAATCTACTGCTTCTGCTTGTGTTTCACTGGCTTCTTCAGATGACAAACTTGCTCTTCTGTTATGATATTCTTCCAAAGTTTTTTTCAGCAACTCTTCATATTTTTCGCTTGCAGAAGTTGTTGAGCCATTATTCTTTTGCTTTTTTTCTTCGGCTTTTATGAGTGCTGTGAGGTATTCTTCTTGCGAAATAGGCAAAAACAGAGGTTCATTGCCCTTGTAAATTGCGGTAGTTTCACGTCCTTCGTTTTCATAAATGGGATAGCCTATAAAATCACCGATTTTCATAGGTGCGGTATAAATTTCGCCAATGCCCGAT
>JAQUTW010000042.1 GCA_028694215.1 Paludibacteraceae bacterium
TTAACCGTCAATCGTGCAGGGACAGGTTCCGGCGGTGGTGGCAGCAAAACCTATACGGTAAATGGTGTTAGTTTTAAGATGATAACGGTAGCCGGCGGTACGTTTCAGATGGGGGCACAAAGTACGGCTGTAAGCGGACAAAATTATGATGCAGATGCTTATAGCGACGAAAGTCCTGTACACCAAGTAACATTGAGTGCTTTTACGATAGGCGAAACGGAAGTAACGCAGGCTTTGTGGGAGGAGGTAATGGGTAGTAATCCGTCTTATTTTAAAGATCCTGTTTTACCGGTGGAACAAGTCAGTTGGGACGACTGCCAAACGTTTCTTACCAAACTGAATCAACTGACGGGCAAAACCTTTCGTTTGCCCACTGAGGCGGAATGGGAATATGCCGCCCGTGGTGGCAACGAAAGTACAGGCTACAAATATAGTGGCAGCAATACGATAGGTAACGTGGCGTGGTACTATGACAATGGCGGGAGCAAAACTCATGCCGTAGGTACCAAGCAAGCCAACGAGTTGGGCATATACGATATGAGCGGTAATGTATGTGAATGGTGCAGCGACCGGTATGACTCTTATAGCAGCAGTTCGCAGACCAACCCTACTGGAGCTGCTTCCGGTTATTTCCGTGTTTTTCGGGGTGGTAGTTGGGCCTACATTGCGAGGGGCTGCCGAGTGTCGTATCGGCGCTACTTCAATCCGGCCCTCAGGAGCTCCGACCTCGGTTTGCGTCTTGTCTTTTTTTAGTTTATGCGTTACCTAAGCTAAGGTATGTCAGCCTTCACTACAAGCGAGGGACGAGCGAAGTAGAAAAGGCTGACATAAAATAGAATATGCAGATAATTTTTTTTCATACATCAGTAGCCGAAGCGGCACATAGTAGAGACGTTGCGCGCAACGTCTGTGCATGGTAGCCGAATAAATAAATTGTAGTAGACGTTGCGCGCAACGTCTCTACTGTTGTTTTATAAACAAATATATAAATTCAAAATAAGAAGTATAAAAAAATGATTACCTTTGCGCCATAAAATAGGAGGGTTTGTTTCCTCCGTTTAATTGTAGTATTATTATGATAAAAGTAACTTTTCCTGATGGCTCCGTACGCGAATATGCTCAAGGCATTACCGCTTATCAGGTAGCCGAATCAATTTCTCCTCGTTTGGCAGCAGAAACGCTTGCTGCAAGTGTAAACGGGGAAGTTCACGATGTTAATCGCCCGTTGGAAGCCGATTGTACGTTGAAATTTCACAAATGGGATGACGAAGAAGGCAAACATGCTTTTTGGCACACATCCGCTCACTTGATGGCAGAAGCCTTGCAGGAGTTGTATCCCGGCATTAAGTTCGGTATCGGACCTGCCATCGAAAACGGTTTTTATTATGATGTAGAGCCTGCCGGCGATGCAGTAATAAAAGAGAGTGACCTTCCCGTGATTGAAACTAAAATGGCAGAATTGGCAGCCAAAAAAGAAGCTGTCGTACGGAAAGAAATTACAAAAGCAGATGCTTTGAAGTTTTTTGCCGAAACCAATCAGACGTATAAAGTAGAGTTGATTCAGGAGTTGGAAGATGGCACCATTACTACCTATACACAAGGTGCATTTACCGATTTGTGTCGTGGACCACATTTGGCAAACACAGGCGATATCAAAGCCATTAAATTGTTGAGTGTAGCCGGAGCGTATTGGCGTGGCGATGAAAAACGGTCTCAATTAACCCGTATTTATGGTATCACTTTCCCAAAAAAGAAAATGCTCGACGATTATTTGGTACTTCTCGAAGAAGCTAAAAAACGCGACCACCGTAAAATAGGTAAAGAGATGGAACTCTTTATGTTCTCCGATATGGTGGGCAAAGGACTTCCTATTTGGTTGCCGAAAGGAACCGCACTTCGCTTGCGTTTGGAAGATTTTTTGAAAAAAATACAGAAACGTTTTGGCTATTTGCAAGTTATGACGCCTCATATTGGCAACAAACAACTTTATGTAACTTCAGGACATTGGGATCATTACGGGAAGGATAGTTTTCAACCGATTATGACACCGGAAGAAGGCGAAGTTTATTTGTTGAAACCGATGAATTGCCCTCACCACTGTATGATTTACAAAAATTCTCCTCGTTCTTATAAAGATCTGCCTTTGCGTTACGCCGAATTTGGTACGGTTTATCGTTATGAGCAGAGTGGAGAATTGCACGGATTGACACGTGTGCGCAGTTTTACACAAGACGATGCTCATATTTTCTGCCGTCCGGATCAGGTAAAAGAGGAGTTCTTGAAGGTAATGGATATCATTCAGATTATTTTCCGCGCTTTGAATTTTGAAAATTTTGAAGCACAGATTTCGTTGCGTGACCCTAATGACCATGAAAAATATGTTGGTAGCGATGAAGTTTGGGAAAAAGCAGAAAACGCCATTGTAGAAGCCTGCAAAGAGAAAGGTTTGTCGGCTCGGGTAGAGTATGGCGAAGCTGCTTTCTATGGTCCTAAACTCGATTTTATGGTAAAAGATGCCATTGGGCGTCGTTGGCAGTTGGGAACCATTCAGGTGGATTACAATTTGCCGGAACGTTTCCAATTGGAATATATGGGTGAAGATAACCAAAAACATCGTCCGGTAATGATACATCGCGCACCATTCGGTTCTATGGAACGTTTCGTGGCAGTATTGATAGAACATACCGGCGGAAAATTCCCATTATGGCTGACACCTGATCAGGCTGTTGTTTTGCCAATCAGCGAAAAATTTAACGATTATGCCAAAGAAGTGGCTCAAAAATTGGAAATGCTTGATGTACGTACAATTATAGATGATCGTAACGAAAAAATCGGTCGAAAAATACGCGATAATGAGTTAAAACGTATTCCTTATCTATTGGTAGTTGGCGAAAAAGAGATGACTGATGGCACAGTTGCTGTTCGCAAACAGGGCGAAGGTGACAAAGGAACCATGTCTGTCGATGATTTTGCCAAAGTAGTCAATACGGAAGTGAATATTTTTATGAATGCTTATTGACACATGTAAAGAAAATAATCTATTGAAAAATAGATTATTTTTCTTAAAAATGATTATCTTTGCAGCGTTTTATTTTTGTAGTTGTAAATAAATTAATTGTTTTATTTACAAATTGTTGTAACAGTTGATATTTCTAATTATAAAAAATAATATATGAAAAAGGTACACAATTTTAATGCAGGACCGTGTGTTTTGCCCAAAGAAGCCATTGAGGCAGCTATAGAAGCTTTAAGAGATTTTGAAGGCACAGGAATGTCTGTCATCGAAGTTTCACATCGTTCCAAAGAATGGGATGCAGTAATGCAAGAATGTGAAGATCTTTGGAAAGAACTTCTGCATATTCCGGAAGGTTACAGAGTGTTATTTCTTGGTGGTGGAGCAAGTACCCAGTTTTTAATGGTTCCTTATAATTTGCTCAATAAAAAAGCAGCCTATTTGGAAACCGGAGTTTGGGCAAAAAAAGCTATCAAAGAAGCTAAAGCTTTTGGTGAAGTAGAAGTAGTGGCATCTTCGGCAGAAACAATCTATAATTATATTCCAAAGAATTTTACTATCCCTGCCGATGCGGATTATTTCCATATTACTACAAATAATACCATTTATGGTACTGAAATTAAGTTTGATATGGATTCTCCTGTACCATTGGTGGCCGATATGTCATCAGATATTATGAGCCGTCCTGTAGATGTATCAAAATATGGCATTATTTATGGTGGCGCTCAAAAGAATGTCGGTCCTGCAGGCGTGGCGTTTGTCATTATTCGTGAAGATATTTTGGGTAAAGTTTCTCATTATATTCCTACAATGATGGACTATGCTACACATATCAAAGGCAATTCGATGTTTAATACACCGCCTGTTTTCTCCATTTATGTAATGGTACAAACTTTAAAATGGTTGAAGAAAAATGGAGGAGTAGAAGCCATGCACAAATTGAACCAGAAAAAAGCAGAAGTTCTTTATAATGAGATTGATAGAAATAAATTATTTGTTGGTACAGCAGCCAAAGAAGATCGTTCTATCATGAATGTTTGTTTTGTTATGAATGAACCGTACAAAGATAAGGAAGAAGAATTTTTGAATTATGCAAAATCGTGTGGAATGGTTGGTGTCAAAGGACATCGTTCTGTTGGAGGTTTCCGTGCTTCTATTTACAATGCTTGCCCGATGGAAAGTGTTGAAGCATTGGTAAAATGTATGCAGGATTTTGAAAAGAAGATACTTGGTTAATCATTCGGGAATACTGAATAAATATCGATAAAATCAGCAAAAATCATAGTATAACACTATGATTTTTGCTGATTTTAGTTAGTTGGTCACATTCAACAAATTTTGTACCTTTGTCTTTACTAAACAATCAGAATTTAATGATTTTATGGCGCGAAAGATAAAACAATTGCCTTTATTTACAGAATTGGAAGTAACCGATGTGGCTGCTGAAGGCAAAGCGATAATAAAATGCGATGAAATGGTAATTTTTACCCAATATGCCGTTCCCGGGGATATTGTGGATATTCAGATTACAAAGAAAAAACATCATTACATGGAAGGACGTGTAGTGAAATTTCATGAGTTGTCCGAAAAACGCACTGAGGCTTTTTGTGAGCATTATGGAATATGCGGTGGTTGCAAGTGGCAAATATTGCCTTATGAAGAACAGGTGTTTTACAAACAAAAGCAAGTGATGGACAATTTGACGCGTATTGGTAAGGTTGAATTGCCGGAACCTATGCCGATATTGGGATCTCGCAAAACGACATTTTATCGCAATAAACTCGAATTTACTTTTTCAAATAAACGCTGGATGACGTATGAAGATTTGAAATCGGGACGCCAATTTGATACGATGAACGCAGTAGGATTTCATATTCCGGGAATGTTCGACAAAGTTTTAGATATAGATAAATGCTGGTTGCAAGATGATATTTCCAATCAGATACGTAATGAAATTCGTCGTTATGCACTTGATAATCATCTGACATTCTTTGATTTGAGAAATCAGGAAGGCTTTTTGCGTACACTTATAGTTCGTACGACTTCCACAGGGCAACTGATGGTGATTATGGCGTTTTTCTATGAAGATAAAGAAGCGAGAGAAACTTTGTTGAAATATATTGGTGAGGCTTTTCCTCAAATCACAGCTTTGCTATATGTGATTAATTCAAAGGCAAATGATACACTTACCGATCAAGATATTTGTGTCTTTAAAGGTCAGGATGCTATTTACGAAGAGATGGAAGGTCTGAAATTTAAAATTGGTCCAAAATCTTTTTATCAAACAAATTCCGAACAGGCGTATGAACTGTATAAAGTTGTACGCAATTTTGCAGGATTACAAGGGAATGAGCTTGTGTACGATTTATATACGGGAACGGGAACCATTGCTAATTTTGTTTCCGGGCAATGTGCAAAAGTTATTGGTATAGAATATGTTCCTGAGGCTATTGAAGATGCCAAGGTTAATGCACAACTTAATAATATCACAAATGCGTTGTTTTTTGCTGGTGATATGAAAGATGTATTGAATCAAAATTTTTTAGACGAACATGGTCGCCCCGATGTGGTAATAACAGATCCGCCACGCGCAGGTATGCACGAAGATGTAGTGAATACATTGCTGACGATGCAACCGCAACGCATTGTTTATGTTAGTTGTAATCCTGCAACACAGGCACGTGATATTGCCTTGTTGGACAAAATTTATAAAGTAACGGCCATTCAACCGGTTGATATGTTTCCACATACCCAACATGTAGAAAATGTTTTATTATTGACAAAGAAATGATTATTGATTTAAAACAACCCATATTCTCAAAAATTGGTGAAGTAGCCGATAATTTGGGACTTGAATGTTATGTTGTAGGTGGTTATGTGCGCGATTTACTCTTAAAACGTCCATCAAAAGATATTGATGTAGTAGTGGTTGGAAGCGGCATAATGATGGCGGAAGAATTTGCCAAAAGCATAGGTAAAGGAGCTCATCTTTCGGTGTTTAAAACGTATGGAACGGCACAGGTAAAATTTCGCGATTCTGAGGTAGAATTTGTAGGAGCACGCAAAGAATCTTATCAAAAAGAGTCGCGCAACCCGATAGTGGAAAATGGGACATTGGAAGATGACCAGTTGCGAAGAGATTTTACCATTAATGCTATGGCTATTTGCTTGAATAAAGCAAGGTTTGGAGAATTAGTCGATCCGTTTGGCGGAGTTCGGCATTTGGAGTTGAAAATGATTAAGACACCTTGTAATTCTGATGTAACCTTTTCAGATGATCCTTTGCGTATGATGCGTGCCATTCGTTTTGCAACACAATTGGGTTTCTTTTTGGAAGAATCAACGTTTGAAGCGATTTATGCCAACAGAGAACGTATAAAAATTATTACAAAAGAACGCATTATTGTGGAATTGAATAAGATAATGGAATCGGAACGTCCGTCGGTAGGATTTGTTCTGTTGGATAAATCGGGCTTATTACCTTTGATATTGCCGGAGTTGGAAAGACTTAAAGGTATTGAGAAACGTCATGGCAAAGGACATAAGGACAACTTTTTGCATACGTTGAAGGTGCTTGACAATGTGGCAGAGAAAAGTGATGATTTATGGTTGCGTTGGGCAGCTTTATTGCACGACATCGGCAAACCTGCCACCAAACAATGGGACGAACAGGCGGGATGGACATTCAAAAACCACAATTTTATCGGTTATAAGATGATTCCATCGATTTTTCGCAATATGAAGCTACCTTTGGGTGAACCGCTCAAATTTGTGCAGAAAATGGTATTGTTGCATATGCGTCCTATCGTGTTGAGTGAAGAAGAAATTACCGATTCTGCCGTGCGGCGCTTGCTTTTTGATGCCGGTGATGATATTGACAGTCTGATGATATTATGTGAGGCGGATATTACTTCCGGCAATCAGGAAAAGGTTGATATGTTTCTTGCTAATTTTCAAAAAGTACGTCAGAAACTTGATGAAGTGGAACAAAAGGACCGAATTCGTAATTTTCAGCCACCCATCAAAGGCGAAGAAATTATGCGTCTTTTTGACTTGCCTCCCGGACGTGTGGTAGGCGAATTGAAGATGCAACTAAAAGATGCTATTTTGGATGGCGTTATTCCTAATGAGTATGAATCTGCATTCCAATTGCTTTTAAAACTTGCTAAAGAACAAGGACTTGCCCCTAAATGTTAATGCTGTTAATAATTAATTACGTAGAAAAGATATATTTTTGTTGTGGGCTTAAAAATATTTAGCTATTTTTGCAACATCAAATATTTATTGAGGATAGAGTTTTTTTAGTTTATTAATTTAAAATTTTAGTCTATGAAAAAAATTATTGTTAGTGCAGTTGTTCTGTTATGTGCAATTGTAGCCGTAAATGCTCAACCAAGAGCAGTCGGAGGTCGTTTGGCTTATGGTGCTGAAGCTTCTTATCAACACGGTTTTGGTGATGCCAATATGTTGGAAGTTGACTTTGGTATCCCCGGTTTTTGGGGCATTGAAGCTGCTGCTACTTATGATTGGATTTTCCCGATTACTTCGTGGAATAATGCAGGTTCTTGGAACTGGTACGCCGGTGTCGGTGGTGGAGTAGGTTGGTCTTGGTGGGGATGGGCCAATGTTGGTGTTGCCGGTCGTATAGGTGTTGAATACAATTTTGGTTTTCCTTTGCAATTGTCATTAGATTGGCGTCCTGTAATAGGTCCAGCTTTCTATTATGGTTATGCAGGATCTGGCTATTATGGTTATGCAGGATCTGGCGTTGGCTTTAATGTTGGTGGTTTGTATGCAGGAGCTATCAGTTTGGGTATTCGCTATCGTTTCTAAGAAAATATAGAACATAAAAACAAAAAAGTCGTTTCCCATCATAAGAAACGACTTTTTTTGTGTTACATTACATTGGTGTGGGAGGATTTCCACTGCCTCCACCCGGATTAGTACCTCCTCCGGGCTGCGTACCACCTCCGATACCTCCTGTGGCGCTTCCTATAGTTGTTACCGTACTTACGGCTACGCAACCTGTTTTTGCCGGCGGTCGTATTGTTAATGGTAACAAATTGGCGAAGATAGGTGTGGAAGCAGCCGAATTGCAACAGCAAAAAATCAATCGTGATTTGTTGTTATCTACGGAAGAAAGTTATTGGACGGTAATCTTATTACAGGAAAAACTTAAAACCGTGCGTCAGGTACAAGCCTTACTTGATACACTTTACCGTGATGTGAATGGAGCCTATTCTGCGGGTTTGGTAATACAAAATGATGTATTGAAGGTAACACTCAAACAAAATGAGTTAAGTTCTACCCTGATGAAGCTTGAAAATGGTATCCGATTGTCAAAGATGGCTTTGTGTCAAATCATCGGACTTAATTATTCCGACAATATTACGCTAATAGATTCGATAACAACGGAAAGTATTTCTCCAATGATTTATTTTAAACCTACAGAAACTGCCGTAACCAATCGTGTTGAGAAACAATTACTTGATATTAAGGTAAAATCTGAAGAATTGCAGCATAAAATGATTTTGGGTGAAGCTTTGCCGCAGGTAATGGTTGGTGCAAGTTATTCGTATAATAATTTATGGCTGGATCAAAACAGTTTCAATGGTTTGGTATTTGCTGTGGTGCAAGTTCCTCTTACCGATTGGTGGAAAACGGGTCATAATTTGAAAAAACAAAAAATTAAATGGCAAATTGCAGATAATGAACGGCGCGATTTGACCGAAAAGATGAATTTGCAGACCCAACAGATATGGAATGAATTGGAAGAAACTTACAAACAAATAGATTTAGCCAATGCAACGGTAGAAAATGCTTCGCAAAATTTGAAAGTTGCCACTCAAAATTATCAGGCAGGACTTATCCCGTTATCGGATTTACTTGAAGCACAAACGCTTTATCGTCAGGCTGTTGACCAGCAGAGTGAAGAACTTATTACCTATCAAATTAAACTCAATAAGTACCAACAGTTGACAAAATAGAATCGCCCATCATAGAGTGCATTGAATGGTATAACAGCGAATCCATTCCATAAATATCTTCGCAGAATCGAATATTTTCCTTGGAGTCGGTATCAAATGTGCGATAGTCTATCAGTATTGGCACATAAGGGTATATTTTCACTTTCCTCATTCTAAAATCAGTGCTATCGTTTGCTTTCATTAATTCGTCAAGGTATTTTTTGCCGTCTTTTGTTTTAGGCTTCATATCCAAATTCAGACGAATTTTATCGCATAAAATATTTTGCTTTTTGACGTCGTCAGGTTTTGGTTTTTTTAGTTCCGGCAAACAGAATAACAGTAACTCTATAGGTTTTTCTACCCGGACACAGCCATGACTTACATCTCGTTTGTATTTCTTAAATATGCTTTTATAATTGGTGTCATGGAGGTAAATATCAAATGTGTTTGGAAAGCTGAATTTGATACGTCCGAGCGAATTAAGAGCTCCCGAATCTTGTTCTATAGAGTAGGGTTGATATTTTTCTGCCAATTTTTCCCATTTCACAGAATCGTGCGGAATTTCCCGTCCTTTATAAAATATGCGTAATCGATTACGTTTAAGATAACCGGTGTCGCCTTTTATCATAATAGGTGCAAATTCTTTTATGATAATACTATTTGGTACACGCCATTTGGGATTGAGAATTCCTTCGTAAATTTTACTTTCCAAAAAAGGTGTCAGATGTTTTGGCGGGCGTCCGACACAGATGTTCATGTCTAAAATCACAGAGTCGTTTCGTATGGCTTTCAGGGTTTTGCTTGCCACGTTTACACGGATATATTTTGTTTGATTTGCTAATGCGGTCGGTTGCCAACGCAGGCGTTCCAAGTTGCAATCTATCAGATTTATATAATACGAGAAAGGACGATTTAAAGCATTGATGGTAAGATTGTCGATACTCTTTTCTGATAAGAAATCATTGTCTTTTTGAAATTTATTGATGGCGTGCAATAATTGCTTGTCAAACATATAGTTAGGAACAGAATCAGCCGACAATAGTTGAGTAATGCTTAAGCGTTGTTTTATTAATGGGATAGAACGATGATGCTCGCCATATTTTATAATTTCATCTTTATCCAGTAATGGAATTGGTTGTATTATTGAGTCAATATATTGCATATAGACGTTTCGAAGATTTTGCAATTTTTTATACTCAGCCGATTGTGGTTGAATTTGTGTAATCAAAGTAGCAAGGGAATCGCAAGAAACGGTCGCCTTTAAAATTTGCACCATAAAGTTGGAGTCGGGGCTGGCTGTTGTGTAATGATAATTGGTAAAATACTTTGGATTTAAAAATCCATAACATATTCCTGTACAGTATTTTATATACGAAAGCGCTGCATGCCGTTCTATTTTTTCCGTTAATATGTAATTGATGGAGTTTGAATTGAGCAGTTGTGATTTCCAATAGGCAAGGCTATCTGCGAATAAGTAGCTGTTTGCAATACCATGTTCTTCTGATTTTGACAAGTAGTGTATTAAGGTGTCAATTTTGGTATATGCGCTGTCATTTTCGGTTACAAATAAGGGCTGTTGGTTGTTGCTGTAGTATGTTTTTAGAAAAGGAATTCCTACGTTTATAGAATCGGGAATTTTTTTTAACGACTTGTAAACTAACGGATTTATTTTCGCATAGTCCATTTTTTCTATTACTTTTTCGGCTGTAGGTTGACAAGCAGTAATAAAAAGTACTGCTATCCCAAGCCAACTGTTTTTTAAAAAGAATGAAAGCGAAAACATAAAATATTTTTCACAAAGATATGTAATTATTTGTGAAATAAAAATATCCGCTTCATTTTTGGAGCGGATATAAATTATATGATATGAAAATGATTATTGTTTGGTAATGGACGAAACCCCACTGGTCTTTTGAGAAACAAATTTTGGACTTCCTGCATAATCAATTTCACTGGTTCCGGTAGCTGTTGCCCATAATGAGTCGGTAACTGTTATTTCGGCATCACTGGCACCTGTCGCATTCAGTTTGCAGGTAGAAAACGTACAATCAAACGCGTCTAAATCGCTGGCACCTAATATGTTGATTTCTGCACTTTTAGCTTCTCCGCGTAAATCTACAGACGAACTTCCTGCCGTTTTAAGTTGTAGCTGTTTTTTGACATTTATATTGAAATCGGCACTACTTGAACCTAATAAATTTAGAGTAAGATTTTCTGCAGTAATGTTAGAAGTACACTCTAAATCGCTGGCTCCATAAAGTTCAATACTTTTTATATTTGGTGTGTTGATATAGGCGAAAATTTCATTGGTAATCCATTTGTTACCTTCAACATAAATTTTCAGTTCTCCGTTTTTGACTTCAGTTTTGACTTGATTTTCCAAACCTTCCGGAAAGCGAATGTTAACTTCTGTATTATTACTTTGTGTGAGATAAGCTGTAATGTTTCCTGATAACTGTATGGCAGAAAATTGACCAACATTGCGTGTCTCTTCTTTCAGAATGTCCGAATGTTGCAATTGTCTTTTGATGCTTTGCGGCCAAAAATTGTTTACAGGAATGATTATAATTGTTAGGAGCGAGATTATCCAAATAATAAATAATATCCAGCCTAACCAGTGGCGACGCGGTGTTGTTACATTTGGTTTGTTGCTTGTCAGTCGTAGGCATCCTGCAATGATACCGATTGCAGGACATAGAAATAGTCCCGCTAAACTGCATAAAAAGGCAATTTCTGTTGTAGTGTTCATATAGTGTGGAAGCATTTCGGCAAAAAATGTATTTCCTCCGACTAAGATGGCAATAATGGCTGCTACTATACAAATAGCTACCATAATAAATGCAAAACCAATAATACCACCGATGAGAATGAACAGTGCTTTAAATAACCAAAGAAAAACTTCGCCCATGCGTGTTCCTACACGTTTGGCAGATTCTTTAAATTTATCCGATTCCATATAATTTTTAATATTCTCTAAATTGGGCTCTACACCTTGCATTTCAAGTTGTTGTGCTGCTGTTTGTGCTTCCGGAACTATGAGCCAAAGTAGAAAATAGATAGGGATGAGCCAACCAAATCCGACAATTACAATAATTACAAATAAGATTCGCATCAAGGTAACATCCCAACCTAAATAGGCTGCGCATCCACTGGCAACTCCACCTAAAATGGCGTCATTGGGATTACGATAAAGTTTGCGGTATTTGCGTTGCTCTTTTTTCTCGTCTTTTTTATTTTTAATTTTCTCGTTGTCATTATTGTCAAATTGATCAGGATGTCCCAAAATATCAATAATTTCTGTTACGTCGTGGTTTTCGATGACTGTTTTACCATTGATTAATTTTTCTGTAAACAATTCGGCAATTCTACCTTCAATGTCTTTTAATATTTCACTTTCTTCAGAAGATGAAAAATGGCTCCCTAAATCGTTTAAGTACGATTGTAACGTGGTGTACGCATCTTCGTCAATATTGAAGGCTACACCGTTTAAATTAATAGATAATGTTTTTTTCATTGTTATTTTGTTTTGATAAATTTCACAGACTCTTGTATTTCTTCCCATGCTTTTTCCAGTTCATCAAGAAATAGGCCACCGTCTTTAGTCAGTTCATAATATTTTCGTGGTGGACCTTGTGTGGATTCTTCCCAATGATAAGTAAGTAATCCGCTGTTTTTTAAGCGTGTAAGGAGCGGATAAAGCGTTCCTTCTACTACAATCAGTTTGGCATCTTTTAATTCTTTGATGATGTCCGAAGGATAAGCCTCTTTGTTCTTGAGTATCAATAATATGCAATACTCTAAAAAGCCTTTTCGCATTTGTGAGGTAATGTTGTCGGTGTTAATAGACATAATGGATATGTTTTTAATTTCGCTGCAAAGATAATATGTTTTTTAATACTATGCAATACATAATACTATTTTTTTGAAAATATTTTTCGTAATTGTAGATTTGAGCAAAAAGCATTACTTTTGTAAATTAAAAAAAACAGGTATGGATGAGATAGCACGTTTTGTGCAAAAGCATAAGTTCCCGAGGTTTGATTTGAAGGCAGTGTTTTTTGATATGGATGGTGTTTTGTTTGATTCAATGAAATATCATGCATATGCTTGGGTAAAGGCAATGCGGGCATCAGGTATCCCTTTTACGGAATATGATTGTTATATGAACGAAGGACGAACAGGAGAATCTACTATAAATGAGTTTTCAATAAAATATCGAGGACACGAAGCTACAGAGGCTGAAATAGAATCTATTTATTCGCTAAAGAGTCGTTATTTTGAATCATGTCCTGCGGTAGAACCAATTCCTGCTGTTTTGCCTTTATTGAAAAAAATTAAAGAACAGGGATTAGATATATTTATTGTAACAGGGTCTGCACAAAAATCATTGTTGTCGCGTTTGAATCATTACTTTCCGAATATCTTTGAAAAGGATAAGATGATAACAGCTTTTGATGTAAAACGGGGTAAGCCTGATCCTGAACCCTATTTGATAGCACTTAAAAAAGCTCAATTAGAGCCGTGGCAGGCACTGGTAATAGAAAATGCGCCATTAGGCGTACAGTCCGCTGTCGGAGCTAAAATTCTAACCATTGCCGTCAATACCGGTATTTTAGAAAATAAAGTTTTGGCAGATGCAGGGGCAGAGGTTGTCTTCCCGAATATGAATACATTATTAAAACACTGGAATGATTTTTATGAATAAAAAGTTATCTGTTTTGCTTTTGGTAGTGTTGCTGCCATTCATTGTTGCTGCTCAATTTAATTTGTATTCCGACACAATGATAGTAAATAGTGTGGACATAACGGAAGAGGGACGCCCATTGACAATACAAAAAATGGAGAAAACAGATTATATTCCTGAGATTCATGGAACTATCAGAGCCAAATATGAATGGGCTACCACATTGGGACTGAGCCGTTTTCAGGTGCGTAATGCACGATTCAGTGTCGGAGGCAATGTTCATCCAATTGTTGCTTATAAAGCAGAAATTGATTTGTCGGATCAGGGTGTTACCAAAATGCTTGATGCCTATATCCGGATATTTCCTGTCAAAGGAATGGCGTTAACTTTGGGTCAAATGAAAGTGCCCTTTAGCACTGATAATTTGCGCAGTCCGCATTTACTTTATTTTGCCAATCGTTCGTTTTTGGCAAAAGAGACTACCGGCTTACGAGACGTGGGTTTCTCGGTAGGTTACCGTCTGACTGAAAAATTTCCTTTTTCTGTGGTTGCCGGAGTATATAATGGCGCCGGTTTGTATAATCAAAAGTCGTGGTATAATAATATGAGTTTTTCTGCACGAATGGTTTTTGACCCTTGCGAATATATTAATATGTCATTAAATTATAAGACGTTCGCTCCTGATAGCGTCCGTATGAATGTTTTTGATATTGGGGCTTACAGTGAATTTTACGGATTTCATGTCGAAGCTGAATATTTGTACAAATATTATGGCGATGTGTTTCAACCCACACACGCTTTGACAGGTTTTGTAAATTATGATTTGAAATTACCGAAAGTATTTAGTAAAATCTCCTTTTTGGCACGTTATGATATTATGACGGATAATAATCATGGTTATCGAAATGAGTTAGGTACATTGTCTGTTGACGATATAGCTTGTCAACGTATCACGGGTGGCGTAACTTTGAGTTTGGCTAAACCGTTTCATGCCGATTTAAGAATAAATTACGAAAAGTATTTTTATCAAGATTGGGCAGAAGCAGATCCGGATAAACAAGACAAGTTAGTTATTGAATTAGTAGCTCGGTTTTAGACATTTTTTTACTGCAAATTTGTATTGTGGCACGAATTTTGTTATTTAATTCACAAAATTTTAATTAAAAAAATATGAGAAAAATAATTTTATTGATTGCGTTTGCAACTTGTTCTGTCGCTATGTTTGGACAATTTGCTTTTGGTATTAAAGCCGGTTATAACACCTCGTTGGGTTTTGATAAGGATTGGAATTTTGACGCTTCTAATGTAAATATTAAGTCCGATTTGGGGCAAGGTTTTCATGCCGGTGTTTTTGCACGTATAGGTAAACGTTGGTATGCACAGCCGGAATTATACTATAATATGCAGAAAACAAATTATCAAATTCGTTTGTCTGATATTCAAAATATAGATCAGTCAGTGACTTTAAGTACGTTAGATTTGCCGATTATGGTCGGATTTAAAATTATTGATATGTCCAATATCAATTTACGTATCATGTTAGGGCCTCAGTTCCGATTTAATGCGGGTTCTGTCGCTGCTGAAGTGGAAAATGTAGTGTCAGATCCTAAAAAAGCTCAGATTGGTTTGGTAACAGGTTTAGGTGTTGATTTGTGGTTTATGACTTTAGATGTACGCTATAATTTGATAGATCGCTTATACACCACTTCGGTAGGTGAAAATCAAATTAATGGAAGTCCTATTAATGCCTTCAATATCTCCATAGGGTGGAAAATTTTGGATTTCGGTAAGAACAGCAAAAAATAGCATTCTTTTGTAGTTATGTTATTATAAGAGGGAGCTTTGTGCTCCCTTTTTTATTCATTCTTTGTGTAAATCCATAAAGGTTTTTTAATATTGCGAATATCTGACGAACTTTTAAATTCTTTTACTTGTATTTGTTTGTAGTTACTTAAAATGCCACTTCCTTCGTATATTTCAACAAAAGTGCATGTTGGTTGGTCTTTACCAACGTATCTTTTGTCCACCCATGTGCCGGCATTGGCATACATACCACTGTATAACATATTGCTTGTCCAAATATATTGCAAATTATTGCTGTCCGGTAAAACTTTTTTACAATAAAAATTTAGGCTGAACTCCTTGTTTGGAATTCAGCCTTTTTTCTTTCCTTTGTATGTACCACCAAACAACGAAAAGATATGGGCAAAAGTA
>JAQUTW010000043.1 GCA_028694215.1 Paludibacteraceae bacterium
CACCAGATATGCTACCTCTTTTTGAATAGGGGGCTTACTTTTGAAAAATCCAGTTCAGATTGCCAGTTAATAAGCAATCTGAACCGAATTTATATGCTTTTATTTTTTTACCGGACAGCAATAATTTAATATATAATTTCCCTCCTTCTGTCGGTAATGAAACCGTCGTACCAAAAGTAACACTGTCAGCAGACACCGAAAAAGGACTCGTGGCAGTTACCGTGATAACTTCTGTTAAAGCGAACCCATTAACTTGTACCGAAGTTCCTTCGCTGGTACCTATTTCGGCAAAGAAATTTAAAGCGGAAGGTTTTGTAAGAATTGTCGGAGAAGTGTAAGGATCGCATGTTACTTCTATATCATCCAAATTCATCATAAAAGCATCGGTACAATCGTAATGACGAAATGCAATATACACTTTTTGTCCCGCATAAGTTGCCAAATCAACTTCGCGCTTCGCATAAATAGTATCATTCACAATATTAGTAAACAAACTATCCTTAAAATCGGCCATTTCTTTACCTGTTGTAGAAATATAAACAGAATATTTATCACCGGGAGCATCCATATCCTGTGCCGCATCATACCATAAAAGTTTTGCATTATTACCTAATTTTAGTTGCGGAGTAATCAACCAATCATCAGGTGTCAACGCTCCTACAAACATATCCCACGATGATGATGAAACATTCCACAAACCTGTATGAGGTCTAAAATCAAAAACATCATAACTCCAACCGTCGCCATCACCGTCGATTACAGTCCAATCTGCAGGAATCATTCCAGCCTCAAAACCTTCCTGTAAAAGATAAATTTTTTTAGCATTAAGATTGCTTACACTTTTTTGAACAGACGTATTTTTAACTTTTACCAATGGAACAACAGAAGATTTCCCCATGTCTTTTCGGTACTGAGCATTAGTTGCTACTACAGCTATACATAAGAAACAAATAGTCAACGATTTTTTCATTGTATAAAAAATCCCGTTTATATACCATTGGGAGTCGGCTTTAATTAAAAAACATAAAAGAAGCACTACATATAAAAATGTAGTACTTCTTTATTGAAATATCAGATTAACTTATTCAGCCAATAATATTTCCATTATCATCCAAGCAGCTTTCGCTACCGAAGATCCCGGTCCAAAAATAGCGGCAACACCTGCCTTATACAAGAAATCATAGTCTTGTGCAGGAATAACTCCTCCTGCGATAACAATAATATCTTCACGACCCAATTTCTTTAATTCGGCAATTACCTGCGGTATCAATGTTTTATGACCGGCAGCCAACGAACTTACGCCCAAAACATGAACGTCATTTTCGACAGCTTGTTTAGCAGCTTCGGCAGGCGTTTGGAACAAAGGTCCCATATCCACATCAAAGCCACAGTCCGCATAACCTGTTGCTACCACCTTGGCTCCACGGTCGTGTCCGTCTTGCCCCATTTTTGCAATCATAATACGTGGCTGACGACCTTCTTTTTTTGCAAAAGCGGCGGTCAGTTCGCAGGCTTTTTGGAAGTCTGCATCGTTTTTAGTTCCTGCGCTATACACTCCTGAAATTGTTCTAATAGTTGCTTTATAACGACCTACGATAGCTTCGCAGGCATCCGAGATTTCGCCTAATGTAGCACGAACGTGAGCAGCTTCAACTGCTAATTCGAGCAAATTTTTATTACTTTTTTTGCCTTCATTAAAGTCTTTCACGCATTCGGTAATAGCAGCCAACACTTTTTTAACAGCTTCATTATCACGATTTGCTCTTAACTGCTGCAATCGTTCTATTTGTTGTTTGCGGACGGCCGTATTATTTACTTCAAGAATATCAATCGGGTCTTCATGTTCCAAACGATATTCATTAACACCTATAATTTTTTGTGCACCGGAATCGATACGTGCCTGAGTACGGGCAGCAGCTTCTTCGATACGCATTTTTGGCAAACCGGTTTCAATGGCAGCAGCCATACCACCAAGTTTTTCGATTTCCTGAATATGTTCCCATGCTTTAGCAGCAATTTCATTGGTCAATGCCTCTACATAGTATGAACCTGCCCATGGATCAATCTCCTTGCAAATTTTTGTTTCCTCCTGAATATAAATTTGTGTGTTACGTGCAATACGTGCAGAAAAATCGGTTGGCAAAGCGATGGCTTCATCCAATGCGTTGGTATGCAATGACTGCGTATGACCAAGTGCTGCACCCATAGCTTCTATACAGGTACGTCCAACGTTATTGAAAGGATCCTGCTCTGTAAGCGACCAGCCCGATGTTTGACAGTGTGTACGCAATGCCAATGATTTTGGGTTTTTCGGATTGAATTGTTTTACAATTTTAGCCCACAACATACGTGCGGCACGCATCTTGGCAATTTCCATAAAATGGTTTGTTCCGATAGCCCAGAAGAAAGACAAGCGTGGTGCAAACGCATCAATATCCATTCCTGCATTTACACCTGCACGCAGATATTCAAGACCATCGGCAAGCGTATAAGCCAATTCTATATCGGCTGTAGCTCCGGCTTCCTGCATATGATATCCCGAAATAGAAATAGAATTAAATTTCGGCATATTTTTCGATGTATATTCAAAAATATCGGCAATAATCTTCATAGAGAATTTTGGAGGATAAATATAAGTGTTACGCACCATAAATTCCTTCAAAATATCATTTTGAATAGTTCCTGCCATCTCTTCAAGTTTTGCACCCTGTTCCAAACCGGCATTGATATAAAACGCCAAAATAGGAAGTACTGCACCATTCATTGTCATAGATACAGACATTTTATTTAACGGAATACCGTCAAACAAAACTTTCATATCTTCAAGTGAACAGATGGAAACGCCGGCTTTACCAACATCACCCACAACACGTTCATGATCTGCATCATAACCTCTGTGTGTTGGTAAATCAAAAGCTACCGACAAACCTTTCTGACCGGAAGCCAAATTTCGACGATAAAAAGCATTTGATTCTTCTGCTGTAGAAAATCCGGCATATTGACGAATTGTCCAAGGACGCATTGGGTACATACCGCTGTAAGGGCCACGCAAAAATGGAGGTAAACCTGCAGCATAATTCAGATGTTCAAGACCTTCGAGATCTTCTTTTGCATAAATTGGTTTTACGGGGATTTGTTCCGGAGTTACCCAATTTTCAGCATTGACGGTAGCTTTGCCAGCTGCAACGTCTTTTATATTGATATCATTAAAATTTGGTTTCATTATTTCAAGAGTTGAGCGTTAAACGATTTAAGTGTATCCAAAACATTTGCACGAACATGAATAAAGTTTTCGATGCCCTGGGCTTTCAAATCATCCATGCAGGCAGGAGCTCCCGCTACAATAAAGATTTGTTTTCCATTGATTGCTTTAAATGCTGCAGGAGCAAAATCGGCATATTCATCGTCACTCGAACAGAGCACAATAATGTCGGCACCGGCTTTTTGGGCAGCTGCCACACCAGCTTCAACTGTTTCGAAACCAAGATTGTCTATTACTTCGTATCCGGCACAAGCTAAGAAATTGCACGAAAATTGTGCACGAGCCAAACGCATAGCCAAGTTACCAATAGTCAACATAAATGCTTTTGGACGTTTACCTGATCGTTCCGTTTCCAAACGCAAAGCCTCAAATTCCTGTGCTGCACGTACATGTGGCAATGATTCCAAACCACTTTCGGTTGAACAACCACATTTGCATTGACAAGTTTCTGCTACAATTTTTTCAGCAGCATTTTCATTGAAATTAGGGAATTGATTGGTACCAAGTAATACCTCTTTGCGAGCCGATACGTCTTTTAAACGTTTAGCAGCGGTAGTTTTCATCTCTTCCTGAATTTTGCCACTTTCGACAGCGGCAAAAAAACCTCCATTATTTTCAATATCAAGAAATAGTTTCCAAGCTTGTTCGGCAATATTAGCCGTCAGGTTTTCGATGTAATATGAACCGGCAGCAGGATCGGTTACTTTATCAAAATGCGATTCTTCGCATAACAACAATTGCTGATTGCGCGCAATGCGTTCCGAAAAATCGTCAGCCGATTTATAAGTTATATCAAACGGCTGAACAGTTAAAGACTCAACTCCGGCTAATGCAGCACTCATCGCCTCTGTTTCTGAACGAAGCAAATTAACATGTGCATCATAAATAGTTTTGTTAAATATTGATGTTTCGGCATGTATGTGCATCTTGGCAGCACAATCGCATTTCGGATTATAAGCTTTTATAATTTTAGCCCACAGCAAACGAGCAGCACGAAATTTTGCAATTTCCATAAAGTAATTGCCACCAACGCCCATATTAAATTTAATAGCCAAAGCAGCTTCATCTGTCGAAACACCCGCTTCGGTAAGCATTTCCATGTATTGTGCTCCCCATGCCAACGCATAACCGAGTTCTTGTGCACAATAAGCACCTGCATTGTTTAAACTGATGGAGTTTATGCCAATTACACGGTAACCCGGTAATTGTTTTCGAGTTTCTGCCATCGCTTTAACAAAAGCGGTAACTGTTGCTTTGTCAATTTTTTTACCTTTCAGCAACATACGGTTAATGGGGTCACAATTAATAGAGCCCTTGAGCTGCGCCAAATCATACCCTTGCGTTTTGAAATAATCAGCTAATAAGCAAACCAATTCTGCCGACCGACGAATACAAACCGTAAAGTTTAATTCTACACAATCAGCACAAATTCCATTGAGCAGAGTTGCAATATACTCTTTACTCAATTGGTTTTTGTCCAATTTAAAACCAAGCGAATTAACGCCTTTGTTCAAAATATCAAGCGCCTTGGCATTGGCTGCTTTAACATCTTGTTTTGCATCAATGTTTTGACGCACGAGCCAATGATTGTCTGCTTTGATGCCACGCACATAAGGGAAAACCCCGGGAGCCGAATTGGTAGTTTCAATGCTTTCCAAATTTTCGGCGCGATAAAACGGCATGACGTTAAACCCTTCATTGGTTCTCCAAACGAGCTTTTTTGTAAAATCGGCTCCTTTGAGGTCGGTTTCAATTTTAGCCATCCATGCTTCAGTGGTTACGGCGGGGAAATCGGCCAACAGATTTAATTTTTTTTCTGCCATAAATTAAGTTAATATTAAATATAAAAATAGAGAATAATATAAGCAATTATTTGATTTCAAACACTTAACACATTAGTGAGAGAAATAAAAAACGAATCAATTTACAAAAGTACTATTTTTCATTGATATAACACATTTTTTTAACATCAAAAAAACAAAACATAAATTAGTGGGATTTTCAAAGCTTTTTAACTACTTTTGAGGTCGCTATTTTTATAAAACAATTTTTATTAAAATCCAAAAAGTGCTGACTGAGTTATGGTACGTAAATTTGATTTTTTGGTGATAGGAAGTGGAATTGCAGGCATGAGTTTTGCGCTAAAAATAGCTCATGCCAAAAAAGGAAAAATCGCCATTATTTGTAAAACAACACTTGAAGAAGCCAACACTGCCAAAGCGCAAGGAGGCATTGCTTCAGTAACTAACTTATTGGTGGACAACTTTGATAAACATATCGAAGACACCATGATTGCCGGTGATTGGATAAGTGACAGAAAAGCTGTAGAACAAGTTGTTCGCAATGCTCCGGCACAAATAAAAGAATTAGTTCATTGGGGTGTTAATTTTGACAAAACGGAAAGCGGAAATTTTGATTTGCATCGCGAAGGTGGGCATTCAGAATTTCGTATCCTCCATCATGCCGACGATACCGGTGCCGAAATACAGCGCGGGCTTATGGCTGCCATACGCAACAATCCCGACATTGAAATACTTGAAAATCATTTTGCCGTTGAAATTATTACTCAACATCATTTAGGAGTACGCGTTACCCGTCGCACACCCGACATTGAATGTTATGGAGCGTATGTTCTCAACCCTGCCAATGGTAAAATAGACACTTATCTTTCTAAAGTTACACTTATGGCAACAGGTGGAACCGGAGCCGTATATGCCACCACCACCAATCCGAACATTGCTACCGGCGATGGCATTGCGATGGTTTATCGCGCCAAAGGAACCGTGAAAGATATGGAATTTGTACAATTTCATCCGACAGCACTTTTTCACCCCGGAGAAACACATCCGGCTTACTTAATTACTGAAGCCATGCGTGGATATGGCGGTATTCTTAAATTACCAAACGGACAAGAATTCATGCAAAAGTACGACAAACGACTAAGTCTTGCACCACGCGATATTGTTGCCCGCGCCATCGACAATGAAATGAAAATACACGCACTTGACCATGTTTGCCTTGATGTTACACACAAAAATCCGGAAGAAACCAAACATCATTTCCCCAATATTTATGCAAAATGTTTGAGCATTGGCATTGACATTACTAAAGAATATATCCCTGTAGCACCATGTGCACATTATATGTGCGGAGGCATTAAAGTCAATCTGGATGCCGAATCAAGCATTCGTCGTTTGTATGCGGTCGGAGAATGTTCGTGTACAGGACTGCATGGTGGCAACCGTTTGGCTTCAAATTCGCTCATCGAAGCCGTCGTATATGCCGACGCAGCAGCACGACACAGTCTGAGTGTAATAGACAATTATAGTTTTAACGACCGCGTACCGGAATGGAATGACGAAGGAACAATGTCGAACGAAGAAAAAGTACTTATTTCACAAGATGTGAAAGAAGTCGGACAAATTATGAGTACCTACGTAGGAATCGTGCGCAGCAATTTACGTTTGCGACGTGCATGGGAACGTCTTGATTTGCTCTATGAGGAAACGGAAGATCTTTTTAAACGTGTTAAAGCAACCAAAGATATTTGTGAACTTCGTAATATGATTAATGTTGGTTATCTCATTACACGTCAAGCTTTGGAACGAAAGGAAAGCCGTGGATTGCATTACACCATTGATTATCCCAATAAGATTGATTTAACAACACAAGGAAAATAAACAAAAAAAGGGATTTAAAAGCCCTTTTTTATTACCTCGTAGGGTTGACCTTTCGTTTCGATTTTGTATCTTTGTATCTTTATTTACACATGGATATTTCAAACACCGCATATAAGGATATTCTCAACGATAAGCAATGGGAAGCCGTACAATATAACGACGGCGTTTCTATTATTGTCGCGGGAGCCGGTTCCGGAAAAACAAGGGTTTTAACCTACAAAATAGCTTATCTACTCGAACAAGGTTGGCGTCCGTCAACAATTTTGGCATTGACTTTTACAAACAAAGCTGCACGGGAGATGAAAGAACGCATTGCCAAAGTAGTAGGCGAAGATAAAGCTAAATGGCTATGGATGGGAACTTTTCACTCTGTGTTTTATAGAATATTGCGAACAGAAGCTCACCGTATTGGATTCACTCCTCTATTTACAATATATGATGCCTCTGATTCAAAAAGTTTAGTGAAAAGTTTGATAAAAGAGCTTCAACTCGATGATAAAATATACAAATACAACTCTGTTTTGGCACGCATTTCCAATGCAAAAAACAATCTGATTACACCGGCAGTTTATACCACAAAAACAGATTTAATTCAGTCGGACATACACTCAAAAATGCCAAAATTCAATGATATATATGCACTCTATTGCCGCCGCTGCAAAGATTCCAACGCTATGGATTTTGACGATTTACTATTGTACACCAATATCTTATTTCGCGATTGCCCCGATGTTTTGGAAAATTATCAAAACCGCTTTTCCTATATTTTGGTAGACGAGTATCAGGACACAAACATTGCACAACATATCATTGTCAATAAATTGGCTGAAAAATGTGGTCATATATGTATTGTAGGTGACGATGCTCAAAGTATTTATTCTTTTCGTGGAGCCAATATCGACAATATGCTGTCATTTCAAAAAACGCACGAAAACTGCCGTCTGTTTCGCTTAGAACAAAACTACCGTTCTACACAAACCATTGTAAAAGCAGCCAATTCGTTGATTTCCAAGAATAAAAATCGTATTCACAAAGAGGTATTTTCAAAATTGGCAGTTGGCGAACGTATTAAAGTTACAGGATGTTACAGCGATTTTGATGAAGGATTTAATGTTGCCAATAAAATTTATAACCTTGTTGCCGAAAAAAGCATACATTATTCCGACATTGCTGTTTTGTACCGCACAAATGCACAATCACGCATATTGGAAGAGTCGCTTCGCAAACGCAATTTGCCTTACAAAATTTATGGAGGTTTGTCCTTTTACCAGCGCAAAGAAATAAAAGACATTCTTGCATATTTAAGATTGCTCGTCAATCCTGATGATGAAGAATCGTTGAAACGGATCATCAATTACCCTGCACGTGGAATAGGCGACACCACTCAACAAAAAGTTTTTGCAGCAGCTCATGCCCAGCACACTTCCGCTTTGACAATAATGGACAATCCAATGGAATTTGCATTGGAAGTAAACAAAGGAACAACTGAAAAATTAATGCGTTTTGGAGAATTGATGCATTCCTTGCAAGAATTTAGCCAAGAACACGATGCCTACTCCGTCACCGAAAAAGTAATTTTGGATGCCGGCATTATGAAAGATCTATCTACCGATTCATCACCCGAAAATATCAGTCGCAAAGAAAACATACAAGAGTTGATGAATGCCATTCACGAATTCTGCGATTCACACGTAAACGAAGGCAGTCTGGACATTAATCTAACCAATTTTCTTTCTGAGGTTTCACTGTCAACCGACCAGGACAATGACAAGACCGACCAGACCGCACGCATTACACTTATGACCGCACATGCAGCAAAAGGATTGGAATTTGCTTATATTTTTATTGTCGGTATGGAAGAAAATCTTTTCCCTTCTATTATGTGCGAAAGCGAACGAGAACTGGAAGAAGAACGCCGACTGTTTTACGTGGCTATAACACGCGCAAAACTTGCCTGCTACATAACTTATGCCAAATCCAGATTCCGCAACGGGCAAACACAATTCAGCAATCCAAGCCGTTTTTTATATGATATAGATGATGCTTATTTGGATTTCCCCGAAAGTCGGAAAAATTCAGAACAAAAAACTGTGCAAAAAGAAACTTTCCCCTTTTTATCACAACGACAATCCAATCCCAAACCTATACGCAATTTAAAACCTGTACAAAACAGCAGCTCATCGGAAACACAAAAAAGTTACGGATTAAAAATCGGTGATAACATTACACACACCACTTTTGGAAACGGTAAAGTACTTAATATCGAAGGCAATGGCGATAATACAAAAGCATTGATCAATTTTGAAAATTACGGCAGCAAACAATTGTTATTAAAATATGCCCGACTTACAATAATTAATTAGAAATAGGCGTTTTATGCTATAAAATATGATATTTTGAAGCCATACAGACTGGTCATACTTTTTTTACTTTTTTCCTTAATATGCCATGCACAATCTAAATTCTATGTGCGCGGATATGTTTTGGACGATGCTCAACATGCCATTGAGTTGGCAAATATTGGTGAAAAAGGGACAGCAAACGGTTGTAGTTCAAATGAAAAAGGATTTTACGAATTAACATTGGCTCCTGCCGATTCGTTCACTATTGTTTTTTCATGCATCGGTTACGAATCTATTGAACGGACATTTAAATCGAATGGACAATCCGTAAATATCAACGTTGTTTTACCAACCTCCACCACACAAATTACAGATGTGGAAATAAAAGCCCATAAACGTCAAACTTCTACCATGCAAGCCATTGACACAGAACAATTTCGTATGATGCCCGACGCTTCTGGTGGCAACATAGAATCTCTTTTGGTAACTTTTGCAGGCGTCAGTTCAACCAACGAATTGAGTTCTCAATATTCTGTGCGTGGCGGAAATTACGATGAAAACAGCGTTTACGTCAATGGCATTGAGGTTTATCGTCCATTGCTGGTACGCTCCGGACAACAAGAAGGTCTGAGTTTTATCAATCCTGACATGGTTAACAGCGTGGAATTTTCGGCAGGAGGGTTCGATTCCAAATTTGGTGATAAAATGTCATCGGTTTTGGATATTACCTACAAAAAGCCAAAATCGTTTGAAGCCTCTGCCTCTGTCAGTCTTTTGGGAGCTTCCGCCTATGTCGGTTCCGCTGGAAAAAAGTTTACACAAATGCACGGTATTCGTTACAAAACATCTGCCTATCTGCTTGGTTCTTTGGATACTAAAGGTGAATATTCACCATGGTTTGTCGATTACCAGACTTACATGACCTACAAATTCAATCCCAAATGGGAACTGACTTTTTTAGGTAATATTTCACAAAACACTTATCGCTTTATTCCTCAAGAACGCGAAACGTCTTTTGGCACATTACAGATGAGTCGCAATTTTACGGTCTATTTTGATGGTATGGAAAATGATATTTTCAGAACCTATTTCGGAGCATTTACGCTCAACTACAAACCTTCTAAAAGCATAGATTTAAGTTTTATAGCTTCTGCTTTCAATACTAACGAACAAGAAACTTACGACATTACCGGGCAATATTGGTTGGCCGATTTAGATTTGTCGAGTGCCGAAAAAACGGATAAGGCAAAAACGACTCTTGGAGTTGGAACTTATCATGAACATGCTCGTAACAGACTTTCGGCAACAGTAGCCAATTTCTCTCATACAGGAGAATTTCGTTATCAAAACAACTCACTACAATGGGGAATCGGTGTTCAAGAAGAAATTATTTTTGACAGAATTCAAGAATGGGAATTTCGCGATTCAGCAGGCTACTCAATGCCCTACAATCCGAACAAAGTAGAGTTGATTTATAACCTATCATCAAATATCGACATGTATTCCACACGACTTACGGGCTATATACAAGACGTTTATAAATTGCGGAAAGATTATGGTATGTGGTCATTTACCGGAGGAGTTCGAGCTAATTTTTGGAGTTTCAACAACGAATTTCTTTTTAGTCCACGCGGTACGGTAACTTTTTTCCCAAAATGGAAACAGGATTTTAATTTCCGCTTTGCTGCCGGTTTATATTACCAAGCTCCTTTCTACAAAGAAATTTTACAGTCTGTTACCAATGCCAATGGCAACACAACAATGGTGCCGAACACAAATATCAAAGCCCAGCGTTCACTGCATTTGGTATTGGGAGCCGACTATTTTTTCAGAGCATGGAACCGCCCGTTTAAATTTACAGCAGAAGCCTATTATAAGCCTGCCGACAACGTTATTTCCTACTATGTGGATAATGTCAGAATTCGTTATGCAGGTGTCAATAACGCCAAAGCCTACACTGCAGGAATCGACTTAAAATTATTTGGCGAATTTGTTCCCGGCACCGATTCGTGGATTTCATTTTCGTGGATGCGCTCCAAAGAAGATATTTTGAACGATTCTTACAATGTTTACAGTAATAAAGGAAACTTATTGGGAACCGTTTCTCCAGGTTGGATTTCGCGACCAAACGAGCAACGATACAGCATCTCCATCTTTTTTCAAGACTATTTTCCCAATCATCCGGAATACAAGGTACACCTGAAATTTATATGGGCAGACGGTTTGCCTTTCGGACCTCCACACAGCGAACGTTACCAAGCCGTTTTGCGCACAAAAGCTTACCGCAGGGTTGATATAGGAGCTTCGCGCGGTTTTATGCAGGGACGTGAAAAATTCATGAGTAAACAAAAAGTCGTAAAAGCTTTTTGGCTAAATCTCGAATTGTTTAATTTATTAAACATCAAAAACGTCAACTCTTATTATTGGGTAACCGATATTTATAACCAGCAATATGCCGTTCCAAACTACTTAACCGGATTTATGGTTAACTTCCGTGTAACTGTTGATTTCTAAACATTGCTCAACAAAAAAGGATAGCCTTACGACTATCCTTTTTTATAAAATTTCTTATTACTAATTATTCAGAAACCACATCCAATTGAATGGTAGCAGAAACTTCTTTGTGTAATTTAATTACAGCATGGTAAGTTCCAACTTCTTTAATGGCATCTTTAATAACAATAATTTTACGATCAATATTAAAGCCTTTTTTATCCAATTCTTCAGCAATTTGAATATTGTTAACAGAGCCAAAAATAGTTCCCGTAGAACTCGTTTTTGCACCAATAGTTAAAACCAATCCGTTAAGTTTTGCTGCCAATTCTTCAGCATCAGCTTTGATTTTAGCCAATTTATGAGCGCGTTGTTTCAGGTTCTCAGCTAACACCTTCTTCGAAGATTCATTCGCAATAACCGCTTTCCCTGTAGGAATCAAAAAGTTACGACCATAACCATCTTTCACTGTTACAATATCGTCTTTGTAACCTAAATTGATAACGTCTTCTTTTAATATAACTTGCATAGTTGTCCTCCTGTTTAATTATTTCATCATATCGGTTACATAAGGAAGCAATGCCAAATGGCGTGCTCTTTTAACTGCTTGGGCAACTTTACGTTGATATTTCAACGAAGTTCCGGTAAGACGACGAGGAAGAATTTTTCCCTGTTCGTTCAAGAATTTCTTCAAAAATTCAGGATCTTTATAATCGATATATTTAATTCTGCTCTTTTTAAAACGGCAATATTTCTTTTTCTTGTTATCTACCGCAACAGGAGCCAAATAACGAATGTCTTGTTGATTATTGTTTGCCATAGCTTAACCCTCCTTTTCTGCTTTAAATTTATTTACTCGTTTAGCTGCATATTCCACCGCATATTTGTCCAAACGGAACGTTAAAAAACGAATAATACGTTCATCACGACGGAATTGCAATTCCAATTTTTCAACCAAAGACGGTTCACCTTTGAATTGAAGTAACGCATAAAAACCTGTTGATTTGTTTTGAATTGGGTAAGCCAATTTTTTCAAACCCCAGCACTCCTCATTCAAGATTTCGGCACCTTCTGATGTCAATAATCCTTTGAATTTTTCTACTGCTTCCTTCATCTGTGCGTCAGACAAAACGGGAGTTAAAATGAAAGCAGTTTCATAGTTGTTCAACATACTAAATGATTTGTTAATTAATAAATTATTGCTTTAGAAAAAAGCGACTGCAAAGATACACGTTTTTGCAAATATATCAAAATGTTTTTTGATATATTCTTTTAAAGAACTGATTAAAAGCTATATATATAAATCAAAACACGGATATCTTTATACTCAAACCACTATTTTACAACGTTAAATTTGAAGACATTTTGGTTTATTTTCACCAAATAAGTACCATTAATATAGTCACTTAAATCGATTCTTTGATTAAATGCCGCATTATTAATGGTCATAAGAGTTTGCCCCAAGGTATTCATTATTACTATATCTTGTCCTTCGATGTCAGCAATCGTTATTTCGTTTTTTGCAGGATTAGGATATAATAAAATTTTCGGTGCCGCAATATCATTCATGGAAGTAGCTGTTGATGTAATGCTGACATCATCTAAATTTAGCCAAAAAGCATCTGTACAACCATAATGTCTCCAAGCTATATAAACCTCTTTCCCTGCGTACGCAGATAAATCAACAGTTTTTTGTACCCAAGGAGTTGCCGCTTTCGCGTTGCCTGTTGATCCACCTGTTGCAGTCATTGTTTCAGAAAATATTTCGGTAAAATCTGCCGTTGCTGTGCCGGTAGTTGAAACATATACACCATATTTTTCTGCAAAATAACTTGCATCTTGCGAAGACATCCAAAATGTAAACGTATTATTATTTTGTAATTGAATTTTGGGAGAAATTAACCAGTTATGAGGAGTTAATGCTCCTACATTATTTAAATAAGAAGCAGAAGATATAAGACCATCACCGGCATGAGAACCAAAAAGACCAACAACAGACTCTGCATCCCAATTATATCCGTCTCCGTCTGCATCATTTACTGTCCAACAAGGAGGAAGTCCTCCATTATCAAAACTTTCGGTAAATGGGAGTGTTTGTACATCATTACAATTTGCAACAACAATAGTTTTATTTACAATTGTTGTACCATTTACGTTTGTAACAGCTAATGTAATGGTATAAGTCCCCGGTGTAGCATAAGTTACATTTACGGTTTCTGTAGCAGCTGTTGCAGGAGTCCCTCCGTTAAGTGTCCACTTATAAGTAACATCGACAACACTTACCACTTCAGCAGAAAAGTTAAATTCAGTGCTTATTTCTCCGCCGGAAGGAGCAATTATATTTACCATGGGAACTGCACTTTCTGAAGGACCATCATTTATACCTGCATAAATTTGAGCAGCTGTTAAACCGGTACTAATCTGCTTGTAATATCCTGTCGGGCAAACCATAAATACTGCCGGAATAGCTCCTTGATATAAGGCAGAAAAAGAATTAGCAACAGAAGTATTATCAATAATTGGGATAGGCCACGTACCACCTTCGGTAAAGTCGCCTTGAGAAAGTCCGGCGTATGTTTGAGACGTTGTCGTTCCCTGTATTTGAGCCAAAGTATTTGCACTTTCAATTTCTACAAACAAAATCACCATGTCCTGAGAAATAGTTCCGCTTGGACCATAATTATTATACAACTCTTTTAGCACTCCTTTTTGATGATATTGCCAACAATAACTACACCAAGCTGCAGATAAATCAACAATGACTGTTTTTCCGGCATTTAAATAGCTTTGTAAATGATGAGAAATTCCTTTAATGTCCGTAGCCGTAAAATCTTTTACTTTTGCCCATTCAAGACTTTTCGTCAATTTTGTTTCAGTATTTCTGAAGTTCCCCTCTTCCTCGAAAGATTTTTGAGTTTTGAATTGTTCAACTCGCTTTGTTTGTGCAAACACACATACACTTATCAAAATAGAGCATACAATAACAAATAATTTTTTCATAAATATTCAGTGAAAATTAATCCGCTAAAGTAGGTATTTATTTTATAAGTTGGATCGTTTATAGTGCTTTTTGTATATTTTGCGCTTTTTTTTAGATAAAAACACCTATATCTAATTTTTAATTATCCGCTTTTATTCCTCTAATAATCAAATCTATCACTTCTTTTTTCCGGTGGAGAATATATTCATTTTTCTCCTCTTTATTTTTTTCGAGTACATCTCCCACAATTGGCAATGATAAAAACGTAAAAATAGTCAAAGATACCACATTGATGAGCAAATCAAACGTTTCAATCGGTCGAATGGTTCCTTTGATTATTTCATTTTGTATTTCCTTGTCGAACATATAATATATTTGTTGACGTCCTTCGTTCTTTATAAAATTTTCCCGAATAAAGTCACGGCGTTCTTTGCTCAAAACCAATTCATTAAGAATAAGAAAAGGCAGTTTTCGATTGTTCGACAACATATCAAAATACAACCCTATACGACGTTCCATTTTCGTAAAAAAATCGCCCTCGTTTTCTTCTATCATAAAGGTCTTCAAAAACAGTTCTATTTTTACAATGAAAATTTGCTGAAAAAGATTTTCTTTCGTGCGAAAATAATAATGTACCAAAACCCGTTGTGCATTTAGGTAAGATTTATTTTGACGGCGTTAAGTTTTCTGTTAAAGACGAACAGATTCAGGTATTGTATCATGGTTAGTGCAGTGATTTTAGAAATAATCCGTGAGGCAAGTCC
>JAQUTW010000044.1 GCA_028694215.1 Paludibacteraceae bacterium
TGTGTACTTTTGCCCATATCTTTTCGTTGTTTGGTGGTACATACAAAGGAAAGAAAAAAGGCTGAATTCCAAACAAGGAGTTCAGCCTAAATTTTTATTGTAAAAAAGTTTTACCGGACAGCAATATATTGTTATATGTTCCTATTGCATTATCAAAATCATCAGTAAGGGGATAAATTTTGAATGTTACATTAGAATTTACGCCTTGTGTGGCTAATAAAATATAGCGTTGTCCCTGCCATGTAAAATCTTCTACTTCGCAACTTGGACCGGTTTCTGCTGTGGTAAACTGACACCATCCTCCGGTGTACCAGTTTCCGCTAGGACATACTAATTTTATATAGGTAGGGTACGAATTGCCTCCATCTACCCATAATCGGTAATCGGTGTCGTTTACTTTTTTAACAATACGTACTTTTGCTACCCCTCCCAAATTTTTTAAACCTACTCCGTCACGATTACTTAATGTTGAGGTTATAGCATCTGTACCATACTGATTTACGTTGTAAACCAACAAACCGCTGGCTATACTGTCGGTATTGCTACTTATGTTGGATTTGGTGGTAACCACAATGCCGGTACCTGCCGTGCTAACGTAGGCATCTATTCCGTAACCTTCGCGATAATAGTTTGAGTTAGGGTAGTATGAATTTGTTTTTGTTACACTTTTTACAGCGATACTGGCAATATCTTTATCGCTTCTTGGAGACATAATGTTACAATAGGCTTTACTGGAACTGTAATAAGCATAGCAAAACCATGGTCGTCCGTTATTATCTACGCCGACACTTCCTCCCATACCGGTTTGGGTACCCATACCGGTATGGGTAGATGTCGTATTTTTTGCTGCTATTGTTAAACTGGTGCCTTTACAATATGAACCGTCGGAATTATACTCGGAATAGCTGGAATTGGTTCGGTTCATAAGAATTAATCGTGACGAATAACTTTCACCACGTGAGTAATCCATGCCGCACCATGTAGGTACTGTATCTACTGTCCATATTTGTCGATATACAATTTCGTTATCGGCTACAGTTGCTTGTATACTTATGGTTACGGACATCATACAAAGTATCACTAACAGTTTATGTGTTTTCATAATAAATATTTTTAATAATTTGTTTTTCTTTTTTACAGTCGTGCATTTTGAGTTTTTAAATTGTTCAGTTGTCTGTTTTTATGATGTTTAACTCAATAAAAAGTATAAATATTAATAGAATGTCTCTTTTTGTAAAGAATTATTTATACATCACAAAAATAAATAAACGGTAAGTTAAATACAAGTAAAATCGACAGAAAGTTGTTTTTTATGGATGAAAAACTTTATTTTTAATATTTTTTTTATTTATTAAAAATAAGTTATTATATATGAATAAATACAATGCGTGATTTGTAGTGCATAGTTTTTTTTTGTTAGACGGAGCATATAGAAACTTTATTTGTCAGAACTACTGTAAACATTAAGGCAAAATATAAATTCATAATTCATAATTTTTTATTACCTTTGCAACCTCAAAAAACGAGTTCTTTTGACTTATGATAAACCGAATTCTCCTCCGAATTAAAGTAGTTCAGGTGCTGTATGCCTTCTATCACAGCGACAATTGTGATAAGGCAATAGCAGAAAATGAATTGCGTCACAGTTTACAAAAGGCGTACGATCTTTATTTTTATTTATTGGCATTAATGGTGGAATTGACACGCTTTGCCGAACAGAAAATAGATGCTGCCCGAAACAAATACCTTCCGACTGATAAAGAAAAAAATCCGCAAATGCGTTTTGTCGAAAACTTATTTGTCAAGCAGTTGTCTGAAAATGAGCAGCTTAATGAATATCTTAAAAAACGTAAATTATCTTGGGTCAACTATCAGGATGCGCTTAAACGTATGTATCAGGAAATAACCGAAAGTGATTTTTTTGCCGATTATATGTCGGTCGACGAACATTCCTACGATGCCGATAAAAATCTTTGGAAAAAGATTTTTAAGATGGAGATGAGTGATGGCTCGCCACTACTTGCTACTTTGGAAGATGAAAATGCTTATTGGCTGTCCGATGTTGATATTATAGGCAGTTTTGTATTTAAAACGATTAAAATGTTTAAGCAGGAAAATGCTTCTGCACAAGAACTGTTGCCTATGTATAAAGATCCTGCCGATTTGGCATTTGCTCTGAAATTGTTTCATACCACCATTGATTGTTATGAAGAATTTGGTAAAATGATAGATGAACATGTTAAAAATTGGGAAATTGACAGAATTGCTTTTATGGATACCTTAATCATGAAGACAGCCATTGCCGAATTGCTTTCATTTCCAACCATTCCAACCAATGTTACACTTAATGAGTACATCGAAATAGCCAAAATGTTCAGTACTCCTCGAAGCAGCCTGTTTATTAATGGTGTTTTAGACCAAATAGCAGCTTATCTTAAAGCGGATAATCAGTTGGAAAAATTGGTGGATTTTACTCGTGATACAAAATAAATTAGTATCTTTGCGAAACTATTAATTAAAAAACAAAAAACATGAACTTGACAATTTTATTGGACGCTGCTGCTCCTGCACAAACCGGAAGCGCAATGGGAGGTTGGAGTGGTCTTTTGATGATGCTCCTTATTTTTGTGGTATTTTATTTCTTTATGATTCGTCCGCAATCCAAACGTCAGAAAGAAATTCGGAAATTTCAGGATTCCTTGCAAAATGGTAAAAACGTAGTAACTTCCGGAGGTATTTATGGCAAAATTAAAGAAGTAAAAGACAATGTTGTCATCATTGAAATTGCCGATGGTATTCGCATCAAAGTCAACAAAAACATGGTGTTTGATTCTCCTGAGGATGCAGCTGCGACAGCTCAACAGCAACAGCCGACCAAAGAAGGGAAATAATCACTGTCTTTTGCAGACAATGCGTTTTATTTAGTTTGGTATCGTTTTAATGCTATGAGTAAACTTCCATCTTTTGTAGCAATAAAAAAAGCGGTTAAGAAAGTTACGGCAAAGTTATTTACTAAAAATACCGTAACTTTTTTGCTTTTCTTTATTTTGGCCACTCTGTTTTGGCTGATGCAAACCATCGGTACCAAAAAAGATATTACTGTCGAAATACCTGTGAAATATAAAGGCATTCCTCAGAATTATGTTATTTCCGAAAATTTACCAACAGAAATCAATATCATTGTTAAAGATGAAGGCAAAGAATTGCTGGATTATTATTGGTTTGACAGACCGGATTCCGTGGAGATAAATTTGTCCGGTAAATTTCAATCGGGAGGAGGAACCATTAATTATCAGGTGGAACTTTTGCGTAATGAGCTTTATCCAACAATGCCCAAATCGGCGCAAATTATCGGTTTTATTCCCGAATATATACAAATCAATTATGATATGTTGGCGGAGAAAACCTTGCCTGTAAAATTGCATGGAGATTATTCGTTGGCACAGCAATATATTCTGTCCGATTCGATATCTATTCAACCTTCTCAAATTATTGCTTACGGAACACAATCGGTTTTAGATTCTATTGATTATGTAAATATTACGCCATTTTCTCGGTTATTGTTGACATCTACTACAACATTTACTGAAAACTTGGAGCCAATTCCTGCTGTTCGTTTTAATGTACAACAGGTAGAGGTTAGTATTCCTGTTGAAATTACGACAGAGAAAAATATAAAAATTTCAGTCGTACCGATTCATTTCCCGCAGGGAATAACGCTGCGCACATTTCCTGCTGCTGTAACAGCCACGTTTTCTGTTGGTATCAGTAAATTCAGTAAAATAATGCCTCAGGATATTTCTGTAGGAATTGATTATGAGACTTTGAAAACGGTTATAGGAAACAAATATCCGTTGCAGATAACTTCATTTAATCCCGATATAAGGAACTTACGCATTACACCGCAAGAGGTGGAAATTTTATTGGAAAAGAACGACTGATATGTTGAAAATTGGAATTACAGGAGGTATCGGAAGTGGAAAATCTGTGGTTGCCGCTATTTTACGACAATTAGGTTATCCAGTGTACGATTCGGACAGTCGTGCCAAACAGCTTACCAATACACATCCCGATATAAAACGTTTATTGACAGATGCTTTCGGTACTCAAATTTATTCCGGTAATTTGCCGGATAGGCAATGTTTAAGTCGGCTTATTTTTTCTTCGGATAGAAATCGGGATATTGTTAATGGAATTATACATCCAATTGTGGCACAGGATTTTAATCAATGGGCAATTTCGCAAAAAGTGCCAATGGTGTTTTTGGAATCAGCTATTTTAATGGAATTCGGATTTGTGCATTACATGGATAAAACTGTTTTGGTAACAGCTCCTGTCAATCTTCGCATACAGCGGGTACGGCAACGCAGCCATTTGGCGGAATCCGAAATCCGGCAACGAATGCAGTCACAATTATCGGACGAACAGTTGACGCCAAAGGTAGATTTTGTAATTCAAAATGACGAACAACATCTTTTGCTGCCTCAAATACAAAAGCTTTTACTCTATTTATCAGTTCTTTAGTTTATGGCAAAATTACTTTGGAAAATCCCGTTGTGGTTTTTTATTATTACTGTTGGCTGGGTGCTGGTTTTACGATTTGTACCGGTGTTTGTTACTCCGCTTATGGTGATTCGCTATTTTGAGCCAAATCATAGTTCCAAATCAACATTGACCAAGAAATGGGTTCCGATACAAAAAATTTCACCTAAAATAGTTACAGCTGTTGTTGCTTCAGAAGATGATTTATTTTTAGAACATCAGGGTTTTAGTTTCAAAGACATAGAAAAAGCTTATCAATCGAACAAACGTGGTAAACGTTTGCGTGGTGGCAGTACCATTTCTCAACAAACTGCAAAAAATGTTTTTACATCAGGAGCTCGCACATGGATACGCAAAGGTTTTGAAAGTTATTTTACCGTCCTCATAGAACTTTTGTGGGGGAAAGAGCGTATAATGGAGGTTTATCTTAATGTTGTGGAATTTGGAAATGGTGTTTATGGGGTAGAAGCTGCTTCGCAAAATTATTTTCATAAATCGGCACAAAAAGTAAATACGTTTGAGGCGGCATTGATGGCTGCTGTATTGCCAAATCCCGGACGTTACAGTATAAAAAATCCAGGACCTTATATGCGTAAACGTCAGGCACAAATTGTACAACTGATGTGGAATGTCGGTAACGTTGATTTTGATAAAAAAAGCCGTTGAATCATCAGTATTCAACGGCGACAAACAATTTTATTATAACTTTTAAAATTTATATGACAGCGATAAAAGAATGTTATGATAATGCGTTTTTATAGTCGCTGCCAATAATGTTTCGGATTGATAGGGCATAAACAGATCCAGTTTTTGTCGATAAGCATACGCTAAATCAATGCCAAATCCAACCGTACTGCGATACCCAAACCCTGCAGTTCCATAGATTGAACCACGGTCTATCATATATTCCAAATCTGTACGAATGGTGTTTAATGCCATGTATTTAACCGATTGGGCTGACATGGAAGGAGTAACGTAAGCTGCTCCTGCACGTACCGAAAATGCACTGTTGATGCGATATTCGCCACCTAATTTAATAGTGTGTGTAATTTGTGCAAAGTTTTTAATATCCTCGTTGTCCAATGCAAAAGGTTCCGAATCAAGATAAATATCTGAAGAAGAAGCTTTCAAACTGGTAGTTCCGCGATAATCGGTCAACATATAGTCAAGGCTGACAATTCCCGATTTTGCAATGATAAAAGCGGCACTTGCCTGAAATTTCAACGGTGAAGTAAAGCGATAAGTACTTTGGCCGTCAGGTGTTTCTGTCGAACCTAATAGAGTGGTGTTGTAGGTTGATTTTCCGCCAAAATTATCTCGCATTTTAAAATAAGTTGGTGTATGAATAGAAACTCCAAGACGTAAAAAGTCGGTAGGACGAACAATTGCACCAAACTTGAAATTCCATCCAAATCCGGAGGTCGCAAAATAATTTTTTAAAGTAAAATCACCTCCTCCCTGAAAAGTTTCTTTATAATTGGAAATTAGAGAATATTCCAACGATTGCATGGTAAAACTTGCACCTAAATAGACCAAATCGCTGATGTTGGCTGCATAAGAAAAAGCAAATTCATCTAAATAGCCACTTTCTTGTGCCTGATAGTAAGGAGTTGATTTTTTGTTGTTGTTTAAGAGTGAAGACCATTGCGTGCCATCGCCAGGTTTTATCAATCCTGATTCGTATGCCAATACCGAAATCCATGGAACATTCACATTATCAAAAGGCTCATAGTCGTCTGTCAGTTTTAGCTCTGCTTCAGAAAGCCCATTGGTAAATCCTGCCATATAATCGGTCATGGAGTTGAGAGATGTTTCTCCTGCCAATGAGAAGGAACGTGTAAAATGTTTTAATCGATTGTATCCGAAACTGATATTGGAGGCAATCAACCCTTTTTCTTTTTCTGAATTAAGAAACGATAAAACAAAAGAAGCGTTGTTCAGACAAAAGTTGAAGTCTTCTATTTCGCGTGTAGAAGCCCACGTCCCTTGTGTTACAGGAATTAATGCTTTAGCAGAAAGAGCGAATTCGGAGTTTCTGTAAATTCCAAGTCCGGCAGGATTGTCGGAAATTGCACTGGCATCGCCGCCCAAAGCACCAAATGCGCCTGCCATACTCATATAACGAGCTGTTCCGTTAATAGGTGTTTCAACATAGCGCATGGCATCAAATACGCCTTGAGCAAAAATGGCAGAAACTGATAAAGATAGTATGGTACAAAAAAATAAACGTTTCATATAATTTTGAAGTTAATAGATTTTTGAGAGAATAATTTTTAGCGGCGTGTGCCACCACCGCCTCCGCGGCTGCCTCCACTACTGCTACTTCCTCCTCCGCGTGAGCCTCCTGATGAACTGCCACTTGAAAAACCTCCACGTGACCCGCTTGAATAAGTTGATGTACCACTGCTTCTACTTCCACTGTTGCTGCTTGTACTTGTACGTGTTCCCGTATTCGAAGAATTTCTGTTTGTGGAAGACGAATTGGTACGCGTGGTAGTGGTAGAAGAATTAACTCGCGTAGTAGAAGAACTTGTACGCGTTGCTGCCGAAGAATTTATGCGCGTGGTAGCTGTTCCTTGATTTTGACGTGCGGCAGACGAAGACCCTGTACGAGAGCCTGTCGTTCCACTGTAACGTTCATTGCTTCGAGCTGCCGAAGATGTTGACGAATTTGTTCGAGAAGACGTGCCACCATAGCGTCCATAGGCATTGTTTTCTCGACGTGTATTTTCGGAAGCAGTGTAATTGTTATAATAGGGGGCATGACAATCATAGCACGGATATGGATATGGATAAGGTGGATAAAATGGACTATAATATGGCCATGGGTCCCATCCCCAGTTCCAACCCCAACTTATGTACCAAGGGTTATACCATGAGTTATAATAAAAAGGAGAATACCAAAAACTTGAATAGTAGAAAGAGTTGTACCAAGGCGTTACTGTTATGTAATTGGGGTCAAGATAAACATTATAGTTGCCTTCTCCCACATAATAAATATCGACATAGTTAGGGTCTGCTATGTGTACACCAAACTGATCACTATTGTGAAAACGATAGATGCGTTCCGTATAGGTATAATCATCTTGTGTCAAAGAAATATTTTCGTCAACTTCCGGTAATATTTCTACGCTTTCTGCTTCGTATTGATTTTGATAAGCGGCCTGACGACGTTGCTCTTTTACCTGCTTTTCTTTTGCTTTATCCGTTTTGGGATTGAAATAAATGTCATCTTCAACAATTTGTGAAGATAAACTACCGATTGAGGTTGTCAGCAATACTGTTAGAATTATTAATTTTGTTTTCATTGTTGTGCCTCCTTTTTATGTATAACGTTTAGACTGCAATTTTAGTTTATAGTTAAATAACAATTTCTTTTATGTAATAGTATATCAAAATTGATGCCACAATTAATTTTAGACCTGTGCCGAGCATAAATCCGATAAAAGTTCCTAAGCCGGCTTTAAGTGATGTGAGTAAATTTTTACCGTTTAATAGTTCGCCTATGGCTGCTCCAAGAAATGTACCCAACATAATGCCGATAGGAGTAAAAAAACATCCGGCTATACAACCTATTATGCTGCCCCACATTGCCCATTTGCTTCCACCGTTTTTTTTCGAACAATAAGCCGGCAAAAAGTTATCTAATAGTTGTATAATCAATACAATAACGAACCAGACAATTAAAAAGGTCCATGAAAAATCGACTTTATCGGTTAGTTGCAACAACACAATACCCAAATAACTCAGAGGTATGCCCGGCAAAATAGGAAGAAAAGAACCAATGAAACCGACAAGTAAACAAATTCCTGCCAAGATTATCAAGACAATATCCATAAAATCATTTTTTTGCAAATATAAAAATTGTTCCCCATTATTTCGTACATTTGCACAAAATTTTTAGAAAACGAATTTAATTATGACAGAAAAAGTTCAGAAAGTGCTCCGCGACATTCCGATGATGCGTTGGATGGCATTATTGTTATTGGCTTTGGCCATGTTTTGTTCATATATTTTTATGGACATTCTTTCTCCTATTAAAGATTTGATGCAATCTACGCGAGGCTGGGATTCTACAGCGTTTGGTACGATGCAGGGTGCTGAAACATTTTTAAACGTATTTGTATTTTTCCTCATTTTTGCCGGAATTATTTTGGATAAAATGGGTGTTCGTTTTACGGCAGTTTTATCAGGAATAGTTATGCTTATTGGGGCTTGCATCAAGTGGTATGCGGTAACAGACAGCTTTGTTGGCAGTAGTTTGGACACTTGGTTTACCAATCATCTTAATTACATTCCGGGATTTGACGAGTTAGGAATATCTCCTTTTTACAGAGGGATGCCGGCTTCTGCCAAATTGGCGGCTGTCGGTTTTATGATATTTGGTTGTGGTGTAGAAATGGCCGGGATTACGGTTTCACGTGGTATTGTAAAATGGTTTAAAGGCAGAGAAATGGCGTTGGCTATGGGTTCGGAAATGGCATTGGCACGTTTGGGAGTAGCTACATGTATGATTTTTTCACCGTTTTTTGCCAAACTTGGCGGACATATTGATGTTTCGCGTTCAGTTGCTTTTGGAGTGGTCTTATTGATGATTGCATTGATAATGTTTATCGTTTATTTCTTTATGGACAAAAAATTGGATACTCAAACCGGCGAAGCTGAAGAAAAAGACGATCCTTTCAAAATTTCCGATATCGGGACTATTTTATCAAGTGGTGGTTTTTGGTTGGTGGCATTGCTGTGTGTACTGTATTATTCTGCTATTTTCCCGTTTCAGAAATATGCGGTTAATATGTTACAGTGCAACTTGACTTTTACGGCTGTTCCACAAGATTCTTTTTGGGCAACAAGTTCCGTAACAATAATTCAATATGTTATTATGTTGGTAGTTGCAGCAACTGCTTTTGCAAGTAACTTTTCCAAAAGTAAAAAAATGCAATATAGTTTATTGGCGGTGTCAGTCGTATTTTTGATAGTTTTTTGTTATATGGGCTATATGCGTCAGTCCGCTGAAACAATTTTTGCCGTATTTCCTTTGTTAGCTGTAGGCATTACCCCAATTTTAGGCAAAGTGGTTGATCATAAGGGTAAAGCTGCAACCATGTTAATGTTTGGTTCGCTTTTGCTGATTATTTGCCACCTTACTTTTGCTTTTGTTTTGCCAATGATGAGAGGTTCTCAAATAGGGGGCGTTATTGTCGCTTATATTACCATTTTGGTTTTAGGTGCTTCTTTTTCTTTGGTTCCGGCTTCATTATGGCCGAGTGTCCCAAAGTTAGTTGACCAAAAAGTAATAGGTTCTGCTTATGCGTTGATTTTTTGGATACAAAATATTGGTTTGTGGCTATTTCCTTTGCTGATAGGTAAGGTTTTGGATAAGACCAATCCGGGAGTTACCGATCCCATAGCGTTTGATTATACTTGGCCGCTTGTTATGTTAGCTTGTTTAGGTGTTGCCGCATTTATCATTGGTATCATTTTAAAGAGGGTAGATAAGAAAAAAGGATTAGGTTTGGAATTACCAAACATCAAAGAATAATTCTCAGACAAATTACACATGGGCACTGTTTTTCTGATACCTACAATACTTAGCGATTGTCCGCTTCGGCAAATTTTGCCTGATGCGAACACAGATGTCATCAATAAACTGAAGGTGTTCATTGTAGAAAATATACGGACAACACGACGTTTTTTAAAACAGGTTAATCGTGATATTAATATTGATGAATTACAGTTCTTTGAGTTGAATCAACATACCGACTTAAATCAAATAAACTCTTATCTTAGTCCATTAAAAAACGGTCAGGATATTGGCATTATCAGTGAAGCCGGTTGCCCTGCCATTGCTGATCCCGGAGCGGATATTGTGGCATTGGCACAAGCGCAAGGTATAAAAGTAGTACCGTTGGTTGGACCATCAAGTATATTGTTAAGTTTGATGGCAAGCGGATTTAATGGTCAAGGTTTTGCATTTCATGGATATTTGCCTATTGAGAAAAATGAACGTGTACAGAAGATAAAACAGTTAGAAAAACGTATTTACAGCGAAAATCAGACGCAGATTTTTATAGAAACGCCTTATCGTAATATGCAGTTAGTCGATGATTTGTGTAAGATTTTGCAGCCTCAAACCAAATTATGTATTGCTGCCGATATTACGGCAGAAACAGAGTATATTCGCACGCGAACCATTGCAGAATGGAAAAAATGTTTGCCCAAAGATTTGCATAAAAAACCTTGTATATTTCTTATTTACAAATAATTATAATATGAAAACAACACCATTTACAGACATTCATATTGAGCTGGGTGCAAAAATGCACGAATTTGCAGGCTATAATATGCCGATTGAATATACAACCGGCATTATAGACGAACACCTAACCGTTATAAATGGCGTAGGAGTTTTTGATGTTTCGCATATGGGCGAATTTTGGGTAAAAGGTCCAAATTCATTACCGTTTCTTCAGAAAACATGTAGTAATAATATAGCAGCTATCCCTGTAGGAAAGGCACAATATAATTGTTTCCCAAATGGTAAGGGAGGAATTATTGATGATTTGATCGTTTATCACTATGAGCCTGAAAAATATTTGTTGGTTGTGAATGCTGCCAATATCGATAAGGATTGGGAATGGGTAAATGCCAATAATAGTGAGGCTGCGGAGTTGGAAAATTCGTCAGACAAGATGGCTCAGTTGGCCATTCAAGGTCCAAAAGCCATAAAGGTGTTGCAAAAATTGACAGAACTGAAACTTGCCGATATTCCTTATTATGCTTTTGCAGTAGGAAAAATGGCGGGAATAGAAAATGTTATTGTGTCCAATACGGGATATACAGGTGCAGGTGGTTTTGAACTTTATTTCTACCCACAATTTGGCAAACAAATGTGGGATGTAATTTTTGATGCAGGGAAAGATTTTGGTATTAAGCCGATAGGTTTGGGAGCTCGTGACACGTTGCGTTTGGAAATGGGTTTCCCGCTTTACGGACACGAACTTGATGACACTATTTCGCCTATAGAAGCAGGCTTGGGCTGGATAACAAAACCGACAGAAGGTAAAAAGCTTATAGATGGTGATTTATATATAAAACAACGTGCAGAAGGTGTTGCTAAAAAGTTAATTGGTTTTGAATTGGAGGAGCGTGGAATTCCACGTTCAGGGTACGAACTTACCGATGGCAATGGAAATATTATTGGTCATGTAACCTCGGGAACGATGTCGCCAACGCGTAAAATCGGTATTGGCTTAGGTTATGTGCAAACACCGTATGCCATTATTGGTACAGAAATTGCTGTTGCAATTCGTGGCAAAGAATTAAAAGCATTGGTCGTAAAACCGCCTTTTCGCAAATAAGTTTTATGTTGAATAAAATGATAACGGCTTCCCAAATTTTGGGAAGCCGTTATTGGTTAATACAGAGAAAATAAATTTTAATTTGCGTTGTTACATTCTTCTTCTGTCTTTGTGGTTGCCTGATAGGTTACGGAGTAGCCCTGTTGTTCCAAAGTTTGTTTTGTAGTAATCATCATGGCTTCTGTACCCCAAAAATAGTCGGTAATGGTCTGACCATAAATCAACATGGTGTACTGCCAGCATTTGTTGGTAGTGCCATCGCCGCCACCACCACCGATCCCTGATATGTTGTGGGTTATGGAGGCTCTCAATTGATACGTGTCTATCAGATCATATACCAGTGTTACAAAGGTCGTACTATTCCAGTAAACATATTCTCCATCTTCACTTGTGAGTAATTGCAGTCCACCTGCTACCAATGAATTTTGCAAAGAGGTCAAATCACTTTGCGAAAAGCTTTTATAGTTGAGGTTTGTTACCTCAATTTTATTGTTTGTATAGACTTGCCCGACCATATCAATCGGCATAGGGAATGCCGATGACGGCACACCTGTCGGCAGACCGGTTATTTGGTTCCACGCCGTAACACGCCCCGACACCAATATCGGCACAGAGAACGAACCATTTATAAAGCATGTCGTATCGTTGTTATTTTCATAGAATATGCCATTACCGTTCAGTGTCAGTGTCATCTGATTGTTGGCACGGGTTATTTCTACTTGCAGGCTGTCGGAATAAGCGGAATACGTCTGCGTGGCGGATGCCGATAGGTAAGCTGTACAGAAGGAGGCTTCAGGATCATAGTCGTCAATTGCAACAGAAACGTTCCATGCTGTCTGTGAGGTGTATCCAATCAGCAGCGAAGTACCCGAAGTTACTGTTAATGTTGTGTCGTTTATGAACGCAGGCACTGTTGTGCTGCCGTAAGTGATATACACGCCTTCAGGGCTGCCCGATTCGCAGAATTCGAATACGCCGACTGTAAGGTCTCCACCTGTGCAGGTAAGCGGGCGCGTCTGGTGTGTACCATTGTTGGCACTATTCACATATAGCGTAGCTGCTGTGGCAGTTGCGGCAATGCGAATAAGAAACGATCCGTCGGCTTTTACCCATACCGGTGTGGTTGTATGTTCAACGCCGTTTACTGTATACACGGCATACACATATGCATACATCTTGTTGCTGCAAGAATTGATTACTGAGCCTGAAATGCGTGGCATGCAGGGCAGCGTTATGTTGCACGTATAGGTTGAACCACCCTGTTGACCTGCTACCGGAATGGCAACCTCCGGTGCATAGTTAAAATACTGTGCACTTGGTACAACTACATTTACCGGCGTATTTTCGGGAACATATACGCTGTAATTACCGTTTATGTCAGTATAATCATAGGTTTGATCAACCTGTACTTTTATACCGGCAACCGGTTGGTTGGTGCAATCTTTGACCGTACCTTTGATTGTTACACGTTCGGCCGGATAATCGAGATTGTGCCACGAGAAATGGCTTACTTCGCCTACGTAAACATTATTCTGTAATGTAGCTACGCCTTCTTCTACCCAGAGACCTTTGTCCTCATCGAAAGCCCACAATGGGATAGTGGATGGCGGGTTGGTTTCCATGCCTGTTGGAATTGGGAATGTCATGGTGGAGGTTATTCCATCTCTCAATTGCAGCTTGTTGCCATTAGCGTCGGCAAGGCCAACTTCCACCATACCGTAAGATAGGAGCGTGACCGACGAATTATCGGTGCGCACGGCAGCAAGATCGCTGCCCGGCATCATTGCGGCAAAGTCGGCATTGTTAGGATCCAAATAAAGAACATCGGCTGTTACGGCACCACTGTAAGTTGAACCGTCAACTTTCATTAACGCATCGGCTGTAACGGTTATTTTCATGTTTCCAACTGCCAAATTTGCTCCGACAGTTGTTTCAAATTGTGCCTGTGAACTGATAGTGCTGTTGCCTTTTGCCTGCATTACCACTTCCATAGTTGTATTGTCGCGTTTTTCGCCGGAACGGGTTACTGAAAAATAACCGTTTTTGCTGAATGTAATAACAGAGCGGTTGTCATTTATACTCACTTGCATAAAGGTAAACATACCGCGTGCATCGGTGATTGTGGTAGAGGTACCTGTTTTTACTGTTACACCCTGCAGGGGATTACCGTCAGTTGTTCGTACAACTCCCGTTACATTAGCTGCTTGCATGGTGGTTGTTTCTTGTGGATTTACAGGTGGAATGGTTGGATCTTCCAATTCCTCTTTTTTACAAGACATTACAACAACCGCAACACTACATAAAATTAATAAAATTTTTTTCATGGTTTCGTCTATTATAAATTAAATATTCAATAAAATTCTAATAATCAATCTACTATCAATTAAAAATATCGTAATTATTTACTTGAATTTGCAGATTATATTTATGTGCCCCCGTATTATATAAGTTGTCAATAATTTCCTCAGGTTCTGCAAAAAAATTAACCGCTATACTAAATGTCTTATCTGCATTTATGCCATACCAAGTCATTGTACCCCACTCATTTACATCAATATCTTCGGCAGCATAAGCAGCGTATTTAATATCATTGGCTTTCAACTTAGCGATATAAACTTGTACATCGGCTAATGTTGCATCACTTATATATGTAGCCGTCCCACGTTGCTCCAATTTTAGATTTTCAGTTTCTGTAAAAACACACTT
>JAQUTW010000008.1 GCA_028694215.1 Paludibacteraceae bacterium
CGAACAGAGAAGTTAAGCCCGCCATCGCCGATGGTACTGCCCTTGTGGTGGGAGAGTAGGTAGCCGCCGACTTTGAGCCTTGTGTAACTATATTACACAAGGCTTTTTTTATAAAAAAACTTTTTTGTAATTTAGCAACTTATTAAATTGGTATTATGCAGCATAAAATTATCTTGGTAACGGGTGCTTCTTCCGGTTTTGGGAAAGCTATTTCTGAACAGTTGGTAAAAGAAGGACATATTGTTTATGGTACAAGTCGGAAGTTGGTGACTTTTGATAATGGGTGTAAGATGTTGCAGATGGATGTAACAGACAGAATGTCCATTAATAACGCAATTCTTCAAATTATTGAAGAGCAGAAGCAAATAGATGTAGTAATAAATAATGCAGGTATGGGGATTGGTGGATCTGTAGAATTGGCTACTAAGGAAGAAATTGCTTTGCAAATGAATACTAATTTTGGTGGTACGGTCAATGTTTGTTCCTGTGTGCTTCCATATATGCGCAGACAACGCACAGGTTTGATTATTAATACGAGTTCTATAGGCGGAGTGTTTGGCATTCCGTATCAGGGATTTTATAGTGCGTCGAAGTTTGCCATTGAAGGTTATAGTGAAGCTTTAAGCCTTGAAACTTATCAATTTGGTGTTCGTGTAGTAATGGTGGAACCCGGAGATTTTTCTACCGGATTTACCGGAAACAGAAAAATATCGGTTGCTACACAAAACGATCCGGATTACCAAGCTTCGTTTGCACGGGTATTGAAAAATATAGAACACGATGAAACAAACGGAGGCAAACCTGAATATCTGGCTAAGCAAATTGCGAAAATTGTTGCATCGAAACGCCCACGTTTACGTTATGTTATTACTCCCAATTTTACACAAAAACTATCTGTTTTACTGTCAAAAATCATGTGCGGTCGGCATTTTCAGGCAATGTTGCGCAAGTTTTATAATGTCTAATAAAAAGATCTCAATCTTTTTTACCGGAATCTGTTTCAGGAATATTTTCTGTGTTGGGTTGATTCTCTTTCCTCTTTCTGATAATTAGGCGGTCGATGGCAGCCAATGTCCCCGGTAGGATAAACAGAATAAGTATAACGGCACTCAAAGATCCGATGGCAATTGTAGTACAAACGTCCGATATAATCTGTGTAGTGAAGACACCGAGAATAGCGGTTACAACAATCAAAATTAATCCCGACGTCATAATTGTATAAATTGATTTTTCATAAGCGACACGGAGAGAATCTTGGATTGTTATTGTTTTACGGTTGTCGCAATAGTATGTTGAAAACACAATGGCATAATCAATAGTGGCTCCCATCAGAATACTTTGTACAATCAGTAAAGCCAAATAGTAAATGCTGTCGCCTTGTAATCCTATTACCATAACTGTAATATAGACAGCACATTGAACCAGAAGTACCAATACCAATGGTACCAAGAAGGAACGAAATGCAATTAATACAACCAAGAAAATGGCAATTGCTGTGATGAGAGTAATTTTAATATATTCATCATCAAAACTTTTTTCTATTTCGTGTGCTAACGATGAAGCTCCGATGGTGTATGAATCATGAGTGAGATATTGAGTCCGTAATGTGTCTATCTTATCTAAGAATTTAGATGTTTCATCCGATTCTTCAGGATAATCAGTTAAGATGATAAGTCGTGAGTAATTTGCCCCTTTCATTTGTGTAATTCCGTCTTTCAACAAACTTTCCTGATCGTGTAATGCAGTTCTGGCTGCATTATCAAATGTTGATGAAAACAGAGTATCGTTTATGATGTTGTTGGTTAAGTAAGTGAACATTTGTTCTATGGACATTGTCCACGAATTATCAAACGAAGTTTGTCCGGCATAATAGAGATACAACAAATTTATTTCATTCTGTTTTATCTTATCTGTTAGGTTATCTAAAATATCACTGATTTCTTTGGCGTTATATTCCTTTTTAGAGACAACAGCATGCATTAACGTTTGAACGGATTTAAGTTGTTTGGCAGATGCTGTGTCAAACTGATTTGAGAAAGCTTTGTTGGGCAAGACATCTTTTATCACAAAATCAACAAAATGTTCCGGAGAAAGTTTCCAATCTTTTGTATCTCCTTTTTCGCTGATATACAATGTGTATAGTTGTCGTGCTTGTGAAGGCTGCATCCCGATTAAATGGGCAAGTTCTGTTGCCGAATATGCCGTATGTGATATGGAATTGTCAATTATTACTTTAGCCGTTTTAAGTGACGCTAAATCGTTGGCACTTGCCATTGACGAAAAGGTATCGCTGTTGTTGATACTAAAATCAACAACTTTTTGTACAGAAAGTTTTAAAGATGCCAATTCTCCATTTTTAGATGCTTTATATGTAAATAGAATTTTTGTTGTTTCTGTATCCATTCCTATCAATTCTGCCATCTGTTTATGGGTCAGTATCTTGTCTTCTAATATATTGCTAATTATTTTTTGTACGGTTTGTAATTCTTCTTCCTCTTTGGGAGTCATGTTTGATTTAACTTTATCGCTTGAGAGCATAAAATTTACCATTTGTTCTACCGACATAGTTTTCTTAGAAGTAAAAAACGGTCCGTATTTTAAGGTGAAAACTTGTTTAACTTGGCGTTCTTCCATGCCGAGGTCTGTTGCCAATTCGGAAGCTGATTTTTGAGTTTGTAAGGCATTTTTATCTGTTAAAGCCGCTAATCTGTCTAATTGAGATAATTCGTCAGCTTTTATATATGATGAAAAATCCGGATTAGATGCCACATCTTGTTGTACAAACGAAACAAAATTTGCCACAGTCATACCGCTTGGAATATAATTGGCTTGTTGCGCCTGATAATAAACAAACAACATTTTTACGTTTTCTGCGTCCATACCAAGAGTAGATGCTATGCCTTTGTAATCTTGCAGACGTGTCATTTTATCCGTATCGGTGTAAGTTTGCATGGTTTTTATTTGTGCCAGCGTTTCTTCATCGAACATTGATGAATAAGTGGAATGATGTGCCACGTCATTTACAATAAAGTTTGCAAATATTGGCAAAGTCATTGTGCCTGTGTTTATTCCGCCATGGAGTATGTAGTAATAAAGATAAAGCTGTTTTGTTTCTGCTTTGTCCATTCCCATAAAGTTTGCAAGCGTGTTATTGTTTAAACGTTTTGTTAGCAGTTTTTTGTTCGAGAATTTTTTCAGTTGGTCAATATTATTTGTCATCGCCGTATCTAAGTATTTTGCGAAAAGTGGATTTTCTACAACATCGTCTGCTACAAAATCCAAAAATGTCCCGGCTTCTATTGTAGGAAGTTCACCATTATAGTATTTATAATAAAGCATTTGAAGTAGCGACGAATCCAGCAGGACATCGCTGCTAATATGATGAATAACATCTGTCATTTCTTTTACCTGATACGGTTTTCCCAATGTATTACTATAGCCGATAATGCTTTTAATGTGCTTGTCGCCGTTCAGTCGGGCAATGAGTGAGTCTATGTGAGTTGTGTCTGCATTATTATATACCAAGATAGTGGTGTTTTCTTGTGGGAAAATATCGATCATTGGGTCGTCAAGCCCTTCGGTAAAGATAATTTTGGTGCGATTTTGCAGAATGAAAGTTCCTGCAAATAACAATACAAAAATAATGGGGATAATATGACGTAGTTTGAAACTGAATGTAGTCAGTGCATTTGTTTTTATTTGCGGTACTTTTTTTGCTGTTTTTTTGATACCCTCATCGCACAGAAGAATGAGCATTGGCAGTAGCGTAAATACACAAATCATACTGATAAAGACGCCTTTTGCCAATACAATACCAAGTTCCATTCCCATTTTAAAGCTCAAAAAACAAAGAACCAAAAGACCCACAACTGTTGTCAGTGCACTTGAGCAGATAGTAGAGAATGATTTTGTTAGAGCCGACTTCATGGCAGTAGTTTTGTTATCTGCCAAATTAAGTTCCTGCCGATATCTGTTAATCAAGATAATGGAATAGTCCATAGAGAGAACCAATTGTAAAATAGGTCCGATAGAGATTGTCAAGGTTGCAGTGTCTCCAAGAAAGATATTTGTTCCAATATTTATAATTACGGCAATTCCGATAACAAGCATAAATAGAATAGGTTCTAACCACGAACGGCTCATTACAAACAAAATGACAAGCAATATTGAGACTGCTAAAATTAACAGCCAATTTGGAACAGCAGTTTCTTGCGTACTGTTGTTTTGAAAAACCATCGTGTATTCCGGGAAATTGTGGTCTAAAGCTTCTTCTATATAAAGTTCTTCGGTAGAGTTGTAGTTGTAGGTGGTACTGACAACAAACAGTGTGTGGTTTGCTTTGTTGTAGGCGACATTATTGGGCTCATAATCAACTTTTTTTACGTATTTTATCTGTTTCAGTTCACTAAGTACGGTTTTTTTTTGCGCTTCCGTCAAATCGTCGAACATTACGCGGATACTGCTGTTTTCGGTGGTTTCAGGAAAATTGGCTGCCATTACGTCTAATCCCTGTTTCATGTTGGAGTCGTCCGGCAGATATTTGGTCATATCGGTATTGATACCTGTTTGTAATGCCAATACGCCGCATATAGCGGTAATAATCAGCATAACAGCCATTAACCAATATCGTTTATCTATAATAAAGTTAGCTAATCTATTCATGTTGCTTTTTGAGAAGCTTCTAAAACTGACATTGGCAGATAATATCTCTACCAAGATGAAGCAATATTCTGCAAAAATACAAAAAAATACTTCGTTTAAAAAATATTAAGGCGATAGATTTAGTAAATAATGCAATGAAAATATTTTTTCTGCACGAGGGCAAATTGATAACAAAAATTTTTATTTAAAAAAAGAAGGAAAGAATCATTTGATAATATGGAAATTTCCGGTAACTTTGTAGAGAACTAATTTAAAATAAAGAATTATGCAATAAGCGTATGATTACGCAATAGATAAATTAATTAAGCATTAGCTATTATTCACATTCAAAACAAAAGCGTCAGAAACTGATTGTTTGAAATAATCGAATAAGGCAAAATTCACGGAAGCCAAATTAGCTCTCGTCTGCTCACAAAAGTTAATGCTCACACCGAATAGGTGTGAGCTAATCTATGTGAGCAAACGGGGTTCTTCTGACGCTCCTCGTGAATGTGATAGAGAAGGCTCACACTTTTTCTTTTTGCCCGATTTTCAGTGATTGATAGTGATGCAAAAAACTATCAATCATTATGGCAGGAAATAAAAATTTGCACGATGCTAATCGTGCCCAAAAGGACGAGTTCTACACGCAGCTTACGGACATTGAAAATGAGTTGAGGCATTATAAGGAACATTTCAAGGGCAAAACCGTGCTTTGTAATTGCGATGACCCACGTATAAGTAATTTTTTTCATTATTTTTCGTATAATTTTGAACAGTTGGGGTTGAAAAAACTCATTACCACCTGCTACAAAAATCAAAATCGGGATTTGTTTTCGGAAAACAAATCGGAAAGTGCTATTTATCTTGAATACACCGGCGACAAAAACGGCGACCGCATACCCAATCCAGAAGAAATTGGCGTAAAACCGCTGAAAGGTGATGGCGATTTCCGTAGTCCTGAATGTATTGAGCTACTAAAGGAAGCCGACATTGTAGTAACTAATCCTCCATTCTCGTTGTTCCGCGAATATGTGACGCAGTTGGTGGAAAACGATAAAAAGTTTATCATTGTTGGTCACCAAAATGCGATTACATACAAAGAAATTTTCAAATTAATAAAAGAAAATCAGATATGGTTAGGATTTGGATTTAAAGGCGGTGCCGGACACTTTTTTTCTACTTATGAAGATACTGCCACCGCAGGCGATCACAAAAAAGGAATGATACGTGTTTCTGGCGTAAATTGGTTTACCAATCTCGATATTAATAAACGTCACGAAGATTTGATTTTGTATAAAACCTACACGCCCGAAGAATACCCGAAATACGATAATTATGATGCGATAAACGTAAATAAAACCGCTGATATTCCAATGGATTATGCCGGCGTAATGGGCGTTCCGATTACCTTTTTGGATAAATATAATCCTGAACAGTTTGAAATGTTGGGATTATCAGCTTCTGCCGGTTATGATAAAGATGTTGTCGGAATACCTTTTTTAGGGCAAAGAGATGCCCGTGCTGCTATTAATGGAAAGACGGTTTATGCACGAATTTTAATCCGTAAAATCAAATAATCTGTTGTAGGGACGTCGCGTGCGGCGTTTGAAAACGTACAAACAGGAAAACATAACCAACGGACGGTGCACGCACCGTCCCTACAAAAATACAATTATGCAAATAGAATTACGAGAAATCACCATTCGTGAACTAGCCAACGGCTATGAGGACAACGCCGAGAATGGCGTATTCGGTTACGGCGGCAAATTGGATATACGTCCGCCCTATCAACGCGAATTTATCTACAAAGAAAAACAGCGTGACGCAGTCATCAACACTGTTACGCAAAATTTTCCGCTCAACGTGATGTATTGGGCAAAGCACGAAGACGGCACTTTTGAAGTTATTGACGGACAACAGCGTACAATTTCTATTTGTCAATATATAAACGGAGATTTTGCCTTCGATATGCGCTACTTTCACAACTTGCAAGTCGATGAACAGGAGCAAATTCTGAATTATTGTCTGATGGTGTATGTGTGCAGCGGCACCGACAGTGAAAAGTTGCAGTGGTTCAAGACAATCAACATTGCAGGAGAAAAACTTACCGAACAAGAGTTACGCAATGCCGTCTATTCGGGCTCGTGGGTGAGCGATGCCAAACGATATTTCAGCAAAAACGGTTGTGCAGCATCGCAGATAGCAAACGATTATATTAATGGTTCAGCAATACGGCAGGATTTTCTTGAAACCGCAATTTCGTGGATTTCCGACGGAAATATAGAATCACACATGGCAAATCATCAAAACGATGCAAGTGCGGCTCCTCTATGGCAATTTTTCCAATCCGTAATTATATGGATTGAAACATCGTTCAAACCAAACAAAGAACGAAAAAAAATTATGAAAGGGGTGGATTGGGGAACTCTCTACAAGAAATTCAAAGGCAGAATCTTCGATGTGGCAGAAATTGACAAAGAAGTCAGAAAATTAATTCTTGACGATGACGTAACTAAAAAAACAGGCATTTATCCTTACATACTTACAAGAAAAGAAAATTACCTTTCAATTAGAGCGTTCAGCGAGGCACAGAAATTAGCCGCCTACGAACAACAATTAGGCGTATGCCCGATATGCCATAAACATTTTGGAATTACCGAAATGGAAGCCGACCACATTACGCCGTGGCACGCGGGCGGCAGAACCATTGCCGAAAATTGCCAAATGCTTTGTCGCGAATGTAATCGCAGAAAATCGGGTAAATAAATTATTTTTGCATACCTTTGCATTGTCTAATTTTAACGGTTTAATAGATGGCTTCCGGTATTGCAACCTTATTTAATAGTATAGCGAACGATTACGATAAGTTTAATCATATTTTGTCGTTGAATATTGATAAAATTTGGCGCAAAAAATCGCTTGTCGGACATATTGACCAATCAATAGACTCTGTGCTTGATATTGCCTGTGGAACCGGCGATTTTGCCATTAGTTTGGTAAAGGCAGGCGCACACAAAGTACATGGCGTTGATATTTCGGAAAAAATGGTTGAAGTTGGCAGGCAAAAAATCAACCGTATGGGTTTGGCACAGCAAATAGATTTGCAAATAGCGGATTGTGCTGCACTTCCGTTTCCCGATAATATGTTTGATGCTGTAACGGTGGCGTTTGGCGTGAGAAATTTTGAACATCGCACAGAGAGCCTGAAAGAGATGTACCGCGTTTTGAACAGCGGTTCGGAACTGATATTGCTGGAATTTTCCAAGCCGCAGCATTCCCTCATAAAACACCTTTACGGTTTCTATTTCAGACATATTTTACCGACAGTTGGTGGCTGGATTTCCGGTGATCGTGCACCATACGAATATCTCCCACGCAGTGTATATGCGTTTCCGGATGTTGCCGATTTTGTTGCCGAATTGCAAGGAGCAGGTTGGACAGATGTGCGTACTAAATCATTTACTTTTGGTATTGCTACAGTCTATTATGGGAAAAAAATATAATAAATTTATGAAGGCTTATATCAATAGTTTCAGACTTCGGACTTTGCCTTTGTCGATGTCCGGCATTATTTTAGGAACCTTTCTTTCTCCAAATGTTATTCGGTGGGAAGTTTTTTTGTTTGCCATACTTACTGTTTTGTGTTTGCAGATTCTTACCAATCTGTGTAACGAACTTGGCGATGCACGACGGGGAACAGATACCGAACAGAGCGGTCGTGTAGCGTATTCGTTGCAGCAAGGTTTGATTACCGAAGAAGGTTTGAAACGCTGTATTTATATTTTTTCTGTATTGGCAGCCATTATGGGAACCATTTTGGTATGGCTGACGTTTGGTACGTTATTTTGTACTGAATCTTATGTGTTTCTGGCATTGGGAGCAGCAGCCATTGTTGCAGCCATTACTTATACTTTGGGTAGTCATGCCTACGGCTATCACGGTTTTGGCGATGTGTCCGTTTTTCTGTTTTTTGGCTTGCTGAGTGTTATAGGCGCATATTATTTACAATGTCGGACATGGAATTGGATGATAATAGCACCGGCTTGTACCGTTGGCTTATTGAGTGTGGGAGTACTTAACTTGAACAATATCAGGGATATGAGTAATGATGTGGAACATGGTAAGTTTACGCTTGCTTCTTATTTGGGTGTAAAAGCTGCCAAATATATGCAGTCGGTCATAGTGTTGATTGCTCCACTATTTATGCTTGTCATTCCTATTTATTCCTCATTGTTGGCGTTGCCTGTAATGGCCTGTCATGTTCGTTACTTGTGGAAACACAATGGCAGTGATTTGGATAAGTATATGCCGATAATTGTATTTACAACATTGTTGCTTTCTATTTTTGCAAGTATAGAATGGTGCGTTTTTGTGAAATAATACCTTTTTATTAAAGGAATAAAAAAGGGAACTTTCAAATGGAAAGTTCCCTTTTTTTGACGCCTTAAAAGACGTAGGTTATTTGCTCAACGACAAAGCGACATTAACGGCACAAGCTACCGTGCAGCCAACCATCGGGTTGTTGCCAATGCCAAGAAAGCCCATCATTTCTACGTGGGCCGGCACAGACGAAGAACCTGCAAATTGTGCATCGGAGTGCATACGTCCCATGGTATCTGTCATGCCGTAAGAAGCTGGTCCTGCAGCCATATTGTCTGGGTGCAAAGTACGACCTGTTCCGCCGCCTGAAGCTACTGAGAAATATGGTTTCCCGGCTAAAATACGTTCTTTTTTGTAGGTACCGGCAACAGGATGTTGAAAGCGTGTCGGATTGGTAGAGTTGCCGGTAATAGAAACATCTACATTCTCTTTCCAAAGAATGGCAACACCTTCGCGTACATCGTCGGCTCCGTAACATTTTACTTTTGCACGAGGACCATCGCTATACGCCGTTTCTTTAACTACTTTCAATTCGCTTGTGTAGTAATCAAATTCAGTTTGAACGTATGTAAAGCCGTTGATCCGTGAAATAATCATGGCAGCATCTTTGCCAAGTCCGTTAAGAATGCAGCGCAAAGGATTTTTACGTACCTTATTTGCCATTTCGGCAATTTTAATGGCACCTTCGGCAGCAGCAAAACTTTCGTGACCAGCCAAGAATGCAAAGCATTGCGTTTCTTCGCGCAACAAACGTGCAGCCAAATTGCCATGTCCTATGCCTACTTTACGGTCATCGGCTACAGATCCAGGAATGCAGAACGCCTGCAAGCCCAAACCGATCGCTTCGGCAGCATCTGCTGCATTTTTGCAACCTTTTTTCAAAGCTATGGCAGATCCTACTACGTAAGCCCATTTGGCATTTTCGAAACAAATCATTTGAGTTTCTTCGCATGTTTTGTACGGATCCAAGCCGGCAGTTTCGCAAATAGCATTGGCTTCCTCAATATCTTTGATGCCATTGGCATTCAAAACAGCCAAAATCTGTGTCATACGACGATCTTGACTTTCAAATTTTACTTCTCTTATCATAATAATTTATTCTTTACGTGGATCAATAGATTTAACAATTCCTTGTTCAGGTTTTGTACGTCCGTATGTGCCGGTTACACTCTTGAGAGCTTCTTCAGCAGGAACGCCTTTTTTAATGGCATCCATAAATTTGCCCATGTGCACAAATTCATAACCGCAAACTTCATCGTTTTTGTCGAGGAACATTTTAGTAATGTAACCTTCGGTTAGTTGCAAGTAGCGTGTCCCTTTTACTTTTGTGCCATATAGTGTACCTGTTTGACTAATTAAACCTTTACCGAGGTCTTCCATTCCTGCTCCAACAACCAAACCACCTTCCGAGAAAGCTGATTGTGTACGTCCGTAAACAATCTGGAGAAATAATTCGCGCATAGCTGTGTTGATGGCATCGCAAACAAGGTCGGTGTTGAGTGCTTCAAGCAATGTTTTGCCGGGCAGAATTTCGGAAGCCATGGCAGCCGAGTGTGTCATACCCGAACAGCCGATAGTTTCGACTAACGCTTCTTCGATGATGCCGTTTTTTACGTTCAATGTCAGTTTGCAGGCTCCTTGTTGAGGTGCGCACCAACCAATACCGTGTGTCAAGCCCGAAATGTCTTTTATTTCTTTGGCTTTTACCCATTTGCCTTCTTCAGGAATGGGTGCAGGCCCATGATTTGGACCTTTTTTTACAACACACATGTGTTCTACTTCGTGTGAATAAATCATACTTTAATTCCTTAATTAGTTATTTAATAATATGAAAAAATGTTTGTCTTCTCAATTTGCAAAGATACGGATTTTTCTGCATTTTTTTTGCTAAGGATGCTATTTATTGCGTAAAATCTTTTTTAGCTGTTTGAATTATTGGGCGGTTGGCTAATTAAAACGAAAATACTACCTTTGCCGTATGAATGTGGAATTGTACATAGCCAAGCGATTTCAGTTTGCCGGAGAACAACCTAAAAATCGTATGTCCCGTCCGGCGGTACGTATAGCCACTATTGGTATAGCTGTCGGATTGGCGGTTATGATTGTGGCAGTTTCGGTTGTGGTAGGCTTTAAAAACGAGGTAAAGCAGCAAGTTATTGGTTTTGGATCACATATACAAGTGTCTGCTTACGCCGGCTCATTATCTTCTTTTGACACACCTCCCATTGCACCGTCCGATTCTTTATTATTTGGCATAATATCTCTTCCAAATGTGGCTCATGTGCAAAAAATTGCGACAAAAACGGGTATTATCAAGACAAAATCCGATTTTCATGGTGTGGTTCTGAAAGGTGTAGGGCAGGATTTTGACTGGTCGTTTTTTAAGAAAAATATGCAGACGGGTGACGTATTTGATAGTAGTGATACTTTAGCTGGAAATCAGGTCGTTATTTCGCAACGTATTGCTGATGCCATGCGTTTGAATGTTGGCGATTATTTTTTGGCTTATTTTGTCGATCAGAGTGTGCGTGTACGTAAATTTACCGTGTGCGGTATTTATGCCACCAATTTTACGGAATATGATGATTTATTTATTCTGACGGATATACGTCAGGTTCAAAGTTTGAATCGTTGGGAATCGGATGAAATAAGTCGTTTGGAAATTTGGCTGTATGATTTTGATAAAGTTGGCGAAACTGCAGATGAAGTTTATTTTCTTACAGCCAACAGGCCCGATACCAATCAGGTTTTTTATCAAACACAAAGTATAAAAGAGTTAATGCCGCAAATTTTTGATTGGTTGAGCTTGTTGGATATGAATGCGTGGGTAATTTTGGTGTTGATGTTTGCGGTTGCCGGTTTTAATATGATATCAGGTTTGCTGATTTTAATATTGGAGCGTACCAATGATATTGGAGTTTTAAAGGCATTGGGAGCTACAAATTGGACTGTGCGCAAAATATTCTTGTATCAGTCTATGTTTCTTATTCTCAAAGGTATGTTTTGGGGAAATATTATTGGTGTGTTGTTGATATTATTGGAATATTGTTTTCATATCATTCCACTGGATCCAATTATGTATTATGTCAATTATGTTCCTGTTTCTCTGAATTTTGCCTATTGGATATTGTTAAATGTTGTTGTGGCGGTACTTTCCGTGGTTATATTGGTTGTGCCATCTTATTTGATAACCAAAATATCTCCGTCAAAAAGTATGAAATTCGATTAAAATCGTATAGATTTTTGTTTTTTTATGAGAAAACAACTACCTTTGTAGCGATTTTTTAGTAACAGTTTTTAAAATAAAGGAGAAAATTATGACAACAAAAATTGGTGAAAATGCCGGTTTGGTATGGCGTGCACTTGCAGAAGGTGCTTTGGAGTCAAAAGCTTTGAAGAAAGCTACAAAATTGAATGACAAAGACTTATTTGCTGCTATTGGCTGGTTGGCTCGTGAAGGTAAAGTTACCTTAACCGATACAGAAAAAGACGTTCTTGTCAGCTTGCAATAAGTAGTTTTGTAACAGATGAATAAAAAGCGATGAACAGCAATAGTTCATCGCTTTTTATTATGCTTGTTTTAACCATGCAATTTCTTCTTTCCAAAGAGTTTCATCGGGAGTTTCCAGTATGAGTGGAATGTTGTCAAAGCGAGAATCGTGCATAATTATACGGAATAACTCTTTACCAATAAATCCGCTTCCTAAACTTTCGTGGCGATCCACATGAGTAGATAAATCTTTTTTTGAATCGTTGAGGTGCATTCCTTTCAGATACTTAAAACCGATAATCTCATCAAATTGTTTAAATGTGCCAATGAAGGCTTCCTCGCCTATGAGGTTGTAACCTGATGCAAATGCGTGAGCAGTATCAATGCAGACACCAACACGGTTTTTGTCATCTATCATATCAATAATTGTTCGTAAATGTTCGAAACAATAGCCGACATTCGTGCCTTGTCCTGCCGTATTTTCAATAACGGCTGTTACATTTTTGGTTTGTTGTAAAGTCCAATTGATGGATTCTGCTATTTGTTTTAAGCAATCGTTTTCCGATATTTGGTTCAAATGACTCCCCGGATGAAAATTGAGACGGTCTAAACCTAAAATTTCACAACGGCTCATCTCTTCTAAAAAAGATTTTTGCGATTTTTGCAATCCTTCCGTATCGGGCGAACCAAGATTGATAAGATAACTGTCGTGTGGTAAAATTTGTGCTGCCGAAAATCCAAAATTGTTGCAGGCTTGTTTAAATTTTTCGACCGACTGTTCGGATAATGGTGGTGAGAACCATTGTCGTTGATTTTTTGTAAAAAGTGCGAATGCGGTTGCTCCAATTTCATGGGCGTTGAGTGGTGCGTTTTCAACTCCACCAGATGCGCTTACGTGTGCTCCTATGTATTTCATAATCTGTTGTTTGTGTGTTTATTGTAATGGTGATGTATGAATAATTTGTCGTGGTGCAGTTTGGCTTAATTGTGCATTTGAATAAGCCTTAACTCCTGATGTTTGAACGGAAATTACTTTTAAAGTTGATTTGTTGTGGAGTTTTACTTCCTGATTGTTTTTGTCTGATAAATTGACATTGGAAATCCAATTTTTTTCGGCAACAACCATCTGATTATTTTCCCGTTTGAACAAAACATTGTGTTGGATGGTGCCGTTGATGCGCTTCAAACGATATTTTGTGATGTCATCTTCCTGTAGATTTATCAGATTGAGTGCGGCTAATTGCGCAGCCGACAATTTGTAGCCAAATGGAATGTTGGCACTTGCATTGACACTTTGCGACAAGTTGAGTACACTGTAAGTTTGCCTGTCAACCGTAAGCAAGAGTTTCATTTCTGATTTGGCAATTCCCGGCAGGTTAAATGTTTTTGTGTAGGTTAAAATCCATTTTTTTTGTCCTTTCTCGGTAATATTCCATCGTCCGGTCTCCCGATAATTGTCCTCAAACAGCATTTTTATATCAAGTGCCCAAAACATTTTGTGCACAGGAGTCGAATTGTTGAAATTGATATTTTGCAAAGCTTTTTTTTCTTTCTTTTTCAAGAGTTTGGTATCAAAATATTTGATGCCTGAGTCAATTTCGGCGTTGATATAAAATTTGGTCAATTCGGTTTTCATTTGCAGTGAATCGCGCCCTTTTTTGCCTTTGTTGGGGACTTCTACAATATTCCCTATCCATTCGTCGAAAGCCATTACTTGTCCTTCGTTATAAATACTGACGTCAGAAACAACACGGTATTTGCGCAATATATCAGGGAAATCATTATTCAGTTGTACCCGTATTTTTTCAAGAATTTCTTTGGTCGTTTTGCGGTCATATTTCGGTGGTTTTGCCCAAACGATGGCATCTTCCAATAAGATAGGCTGCTCTTTCAATTTCAGGCGGATAGTATCGGTGAGATTTAGCGAACGTACCGGAACGGTAACATTTTTGTAACCAATAAACGAAACAGTCAATATATCGTTTTTGTCCCTGATTTCCAGTTTAAAAAGTCCGTTGTTGTCGCTTATGGTGCCTGTTTTGGGATTATTTTGAAGATAGATGCTGGCATAGGCAATAGGAGCAAGTTGCTCGTCGATTACAACTCCTACAACTGTTACTGCCAACATAGAATGAACAGCAAATAAACAGATTATAAACCAACAGCATTTTTTCATTGTGCTAAATTTGAGTAATCAAAGATAGTAAAAAAAAGAATACTAACCATATAGAGGCATACTTTTTTGTGAAAATAGAAATTTGTTGGCGGAGAAAGTTTTGTTGAGTGGTATTTTTTTATACTTTTGCGTAATCTTTATTTATGAAACAGATTTTAACAATATTATGGTTGTGTTTATTGCCGGTTACACTATGTGCCGATGCTTTTGAAATGATAGGGAGCACTTGTCAGATGCCGGTAAATCTGTCATACGAAGATAATGCTGATGGTCAGATTGTGGTACGATGGAAGATGCCTTCACAAATTAAATCTGCAAAAATTTTAGGCTCACATGAACTGGTTAATCAGTCGGAATTAATCACGTATGATTCTGTTGGCTATGAAGGTGCGGCTGTTAGTTCATTGTATGGCGGAATGACCTCTCTTGGTGTAAACGCCAATTATAAAAAAAACTATTGGTTGGCAGATGATGTTACGTTGGCGGCGAACAGTTCCATAGAAGAAATAGAATTTTACGCATACCAATCTTTTTATTATAATTACAACATATCGCCTATAACAGGAGTTTATGTGCTGATTTACAATGGCTCACCAAATGATGGCGGAAAAGTCGTTTGGGGCAATGATACAACTAATTTGCTTACACAATCCGAGTTTACAGGCATTTACAGGGTTGCAACGGATTATTTGTCGAATGATAGAGCCATTATGAAGGTAGTGGCAAATGTTCAAACAATTTTACCGGCGGGAAAATATTGGGTCGCTGTGTCGTTTTCAACGGCTACCGATTCTGAAGTTTGGGGTGTGCCAAGAGCGGTGCTTAACCTGAAAAATACAGGTAATGCGTTGCAACAGGACGAACAAGGCTGGACATTGTGGACGGACGCAGGAAACGCCGGAACGATGGGCTTGCCGATGATTATCAGGGGAGTATATGACAATGTTGTCGGATTTAATGTTTTTCGTGATGGTAAGCAGTTAAACGACACGGTTTTATCAAACTATTTTTATGTAGATACCACTGTAAATCTTGCAACATCTTATTGCTATCAGGTTCAGGCTGTTTATGCAAGTTGTGTATCTAATTTGTCGTCACAATTATGTTTGAGAACACGTGGTTGTCCGTTGCCAAAATCGTTATCCGTTGCCGAAAAAAGTGATGCGTTTGTTTTTAGCTGGCAAGCAACAGGTACCGAAACTGGTTGGCAGGTAGTGGTGTCCGACTCTGCTGTTATGGATTTTAATTCCAAAACGTCTGTTTTTGTGACGGATACGTTTTATAATTTGCCTGACGTACAAATTGGCGATTTATATTATTGCTATGTTCGTTCAGATTGTGGCAACAATGAATGCAGCCAATGGGTAATGACCAATCTGATAACTTTTCCGACGGAGATAGGCGAAGATGGTCGTTTGTACTATTTACTTTCATCAGAATCGGATTTGAATAAATTTCGCGATTTGGTATTTTTAGGTTATCATTCTATTAACGGGAAATTGGCGAATAATATCTTTTTCAATGATTTGTGGTATCCTATTGGAACAAAAGAACATCCTTATTGTGGCGTCTTTGATGGGAATGGTTATTTTCTTGATACCATGAATGTTCAGATAGCGTATGCCGGTGCCGGTTTGTTTGGCGTGGCAACGGGTGGTGCTTATTTTAAAAATATTGGCATAAAAAGCGGAACAGTTTCTACTTCGAATCAGTATGCCGGTGGCATTCTGGGTTATGCCGTTGGAAATGGAGAAATAATAATTGAGAACTGCTATAATAAAGCTTATGTGACGAGCTTGACAGAGTTGAAACGAGAAGCTCGTTCCGGTGGCATTTTGGGCTCAAATTGTTCGGATTCGTTGTCTGTGCGTATGTTGAATTGTTATAATTTGGGCGATATTGGTAATTTTTCTATTGCTACAGAACAGCAAAATGGCGGGTTGGCAGGTTGGTTGGGTTATAATGCCGTATTGAAAAATTGTTATAATCTTGGATTTATTTATGGCGATTCGTTGGCGAATTCGCCTGTGGCACGTTATGCAACCGGTTCAATAGAAAGATGTTATTTCCTGAAAACCATTTTAGGTAGTGTTCAACGAGGAGATTTTATACCGATTGACGACAAAGTGTTGTTGTCCGGAGAGTTGGCTTACAAATTGGACAATGGGGGCAATGCCGATAGGACAAACTTTTGGAGTCAAGGTTTAAAATATCCGATTTTGTCGGATAAAAGTCATTTTTCTATTTATAAAAGTACTTATTTGTTAGATGATGATACCAAATTGTTGTCAACTTATAATGAAGCAGAGGAACGAATTGCTGTAGAAACCTCTCCCAAAGGTTTTGTCGCACAGCAAAAACCTTTTGTAATCGACGATTCAGGTAATTCGGTGGTATGTGAAGGGTGGTATTTTGTGATGCCTTTTAGTGATGTATCAATAAAAGCAACTTATACTGAAAAAAGTGCCAGAATACCACTTTGGTTGGAATCGTTTGAGGATTACGCTGCGGGTGCTAAAGTGGCTCAACAAGCTGCTGCTGTGGTAAGTGGACGATGGACTACATGGAATAATCAGCCCGGTTTGGACGAAGATGCGTTGGTAAGCATGGAACAGGTGTGTCACGGCACAAAATCGATGAAACTGACGTTTGGAAATGATATAGTTTTACTGCTTGACCAGACGAAAGGAGCTTACGAAATAGGTATGAAGATTTTTGTACCGAGTGAAAAGAATGCCTATTTCAATTTGTTGCATGTTTTTGATGGCGATAATACTGAATGGGCTTTTCAGTCGTATTTTAATTCCGATGTTGATGAGTATGGCAATATTGTTTTGACACCTGGAGTCGGTTATATTGATGCCGATGGAGCCGGTTCTAAAAAGTTTGTGTGTGCGTCCGACAAATGGATGGATATCTGTTTAAAGGTGGATATAGACAAGGATTCTGCAGAATTTAGACTGGATTCGCAATTGGTACATCAATGGCCATGGCGTGTAACAACTTTTGGCGCAACGTCTTCGAAAAATTTGGCAGCTGTCAATTTTTTCCCGACTACAAGTACCGATACATCTGAGTTTTATGTTGACAGCATCGCACTGACACAATTGCGTCCGAACTTACCTTGTTTCTCTCCTTCAAATCTTAAATTACTGAATCAGAATGCCGACTCTGCGGTTGTGACGTGGAGTGCCGGTGGCGATGAATATGGTTGGTGGCTGATGTGGTATAATGTGGCCGATTCGGCTAACAATGTACAAAAAAAGTATTGCAGGCAAGATACGGTTGTGTTGAAAAATCTGATTGAATGCGTAACTTACAATTGGTGTGTGCAGGCTGTTTGCAGCAGTTCGGAGAAAAGTGAGTGGAGTGAATGTGCCACGTTGTATGTGCCGCCTTATACTTCGTATTGGCGACCGACAGTTTATGTTGTCGTAACACCTACTTTGTTGGAAAAGGGGCAATCTTTTTCTATTGATGCACAAAATGTTTCTCATGGCTCGCTTGAGTTGTATAGCAGCATTGGGCAGTTAATTTATTTCCGCAAAAATATCTCCTTGCCGACAACCATTTGTGCCCCGTTTGTCAGTGGTGTTTACATATTGCGGATAAGGACAGATGAGAATTTTATCGTTAATGAAAAAATTGTAATACAATAATTGATAAGAATTCATGGAAGAACCTCTGAATGAACATAATAAATGTGAACATCCGCCCATGCACACGGTGGAACATATTTTGAATCAAACCATGGTGCGAATGTTTGGTTGTCCTCGCTCACGCAATGCGCACATTGAGCGTAAAAAGAGCAAGTGTGATTATATATTATCGCAGGCGCCTACCGATATTGAAATTGCCGATATTGAACAACGAGTGAATGAAGTGATTGCCCGGAATTTGTCTGTAACCATTGAGTTTATGACATATCAGCAAGCGTCATCATTGGTAGATTTGAGTAAGCTGCCCGACAATGTTTCCGAAACTTTGCGAATTGTTCGTGTTGGTGATTATGATGTGTGTGCCTGTATAGGTGCGCATGTGCACAATACTTCGGAGATAGGCACGTTCAAAATTATTAGTCACACATTTGACAATGGTGTATGGCGTGTGCGTTTCAGATTACTGTAAGACAATCTTTAGTTTAGATGTCGATTTCGCCATGTGGTTGGCGAACATTTTTCGTGTTGCGCAAAAGCGCGGGAAAAACTACTTACCGATGAGAATCCTGTTTGTTCGGCAATTTCGGTCATCGACAGATTGGTATCCGATAGCAGTTGTTTAGAGTACCCTATGCGCAACTGACATATAAAATCACGGAACGAACAGTTATAGACGTTATTTATATAAGCCGACGAATAGGTTCGGTTGGTTTTTAGCTGATTACTGAGTTCTACAATGGTAATGCCGGCTTGAAGGAATCCCTTTCGGTCGATCCATTCCTGAATATTCTTGGCTATTGCTGCATTGTTTGTCAACGTGGTTGGCAGGTCATTGCCGGTTTCCGCAATGGAACTGTCGGTTTCATTGTCTGTTTCTGTTTCAATGGCCGCACTTACCTCTCTTATGTGCATCAGATAATTGGTATAACACATTAAAACATAGAAAAACACTCCAACGCCAAGCAATGAATAGACTCCAATTCCCCATTTGCTTGTAAAGATCGATATGCCGCCTATCAGCCCGCTGATAATAATAAGTACCACCCCGTTATACATCCATTGTACATAGCCTTCGATAAAATCGGAATAAAATTCATTGATGTTTCGGACTGCCTTATGGTATTCACGGAAAAACAAGACGGTTACACGTACTACATCGATGGTAAAATAAACAGCAGCCGCTATCAGCATAATGTATGCCCACTTTGTTGATATAAACACAACGGCAATGAACAGCCATACTATAAAACCGGCATATCGGATAATATCGTTTCGGATACTTTTGCGGTTATGAAAAAGATTAGGATTAAGCAAAACGGTAAGTGCATAATAGCACAAAATGGCGCCTGCGTAGTAACACGCAATATTTAGAGCGCTGGCTGTTATCGGATTGGTGTCTCTATAATCAAATAACTTTAACCAAAGATTCATAGTAAGATACAGCAGTGTAACGGTACCCATTAACCGGCGCGAAACTATGTAAGGTTTATAGAAACTTGTTTTTTCCAATTTGTGACCAAAAAAGAATCCTATTGTAACCAAACAAAGCGTTACGATAAGTGCTTCGGTAGTAAAAGAATAAAAACTGTTTTCGGTAATAGTTATCATATTTTCTTTGTCAGATTTAGGGAGGACAAAGGTAGCAAAAAAATAAAAATGCACCAAATTCACTGTTTTTAAAGGGATTTATAGGCGTTCACACCATCTTTTTCAGTGTCGATTTTGTTTGTGTTAAAAAATGTAAAATTGCTGTTTTGACAAAAAGTTTTGTTGTTTTGACAACAGACAAGGGATGTTTTTGCTGTAATTTTGCAGCCGAAAACAACGAACATTTTTAATTTATAGTTTATGAGTAAACGATTTTACATTTTTGCTGCGTGGCTGACAATGTTGGCTTGCAGTATGTTGAGTGGTACGGCAATGGCTGCCGCACCGTGGAATGCCAATTTATTGGTAAACCCGAGTTGCGATAACAGCGACTATGCGGGTTGGACAAAAACAGACAAAGGCTCCGGTTGGGGTATAAACACCGCGGACAGCCGGATATGCTGGGCATCGTCTTATGATTTATGTACTATGGAGCAGACGGTAAATTTACCGGACTCGGGGTTTACCGCCACAGAGTTAGATGCTCAACCGTTTTTAGTTCTCGGCGGAAGTTATTGCTGCCCGTGGTCACGTGGAAATAATGTCGGGATGGCACAGATTATCGCATACATTTTGGATGAATCCGGTGATACCCTGCAAACCGTTACACTGGCAGATACAACCTATCAGGCTCAAGACATTCCGTGGACGATAGTTGTACAAAACATACAATTGCCTGTTGGTTCCCGTTCCGTCAAATTCTATTTTGCCGGAAAAGATTCCAGGGGTTGGGTTGGACAATATGGACCGCGTTTTGATGATATGTGGCTGAGTCTTTCGGAAGATGGAATCATATCAAGCAATGCAGTCAGTTGTGCTACGGTAGCCAACGGTTCGTTCAGCGTAGATAAAACTACCGCCAACTATGGTGATACGGTAAAAATTACCGTTACATCGGATGCCGGATACGGTTTAAAGCAGTTCAATGTTACCACGTCCAATGGTGCTGCTGTATCGGTGGCAGCCGACAGTACGTTTATAATGCCTATCGGATATGATGTAACCGTTTCGGGCGAATTTTGGGACACCGAAGGCTTAAGCGTTAGTTGCGCCACGGTAGCCAACGGCTCTTTCAGCGTGGATAAAACGACTGCCAACTATGGTGATACGGTCAAAATTACCGTTACACCTGCTGCGGGATACGCTCTGAAAGAATTTAATGTTACCACGTCCAATGGTGATGCTGTAACAGTAGCTTCCAACAGTACTTTTATAATGCCTGCGGGATATGCCGTAACCGTTTCGGGCGAGTTTTGGGACACCGAAGGCTTAAGCGTTAGTTGCGCCACGGTAGCCAACGGAGCATTCAGTGTAGATAAAACTACCGCCAACTATGGCGATACGGTGAGAATAACCGTTACACCCGATGCCGGATACGGTTTAAAGCAGTTCAATGTTACCACGTCCAATGGTGATGCTGTAACAGTAGCTTCCAACAGTACTTTTATAATGCCTGCGGGATATGATGTAACCGTTTCGGGCGAATTTTGGCAAGGGTATAGTGTAAGCGATTCTATATTCTTTGAAGGTTTCGAAAGCGGTTATACACACAATGCTGTTGTAGCCAATGTATGGGCACAGCAAAATGAGGTTGGTAATGAGGTATGGACAGTCAATAAAACGAATACGGACAGGAACCGTACACCCCGCAGCGGCAGTTATAATGCTACATTGCAGTATAGCAATACCGACTGGCTGTTTACACCGGTATATCTGACGGCAGGCGATACTTACGATTTTGAGATGTATGCCCGTCAGGACTATGAACAAACTTCATACGCCAATATCACGGTAATGTTGGGGCAGGGTTGGCCAAATAAGGATAATATGACTTACACACTTGTTTTCACCACGGGATTGACATACGGAGATTATCAACGACTCTCCGCTACCTATACCGCTACAGAGTCAGGCATATTCGTTTTGGGCATAAAAGGATATATGAATGGTAGTCCCTATTATATTTCCATCGACGATATTACCTTTGCCAAGCACGAAACGCATAATATTAGTTGCGCTACTGTAGCCAACGGCTCTTTCAGCGTGGATAAAACGACTGCCAACTATGGTGATACGGTCAAAATTACCGTTACACCGGATGCAGACTGTGAATTACTACAGTTTATTGTTACCCAGTCCAATGGTGCTGCTGTAACAGTCAATGCCGACAGCACGTTTATAATGCCTGCGGGATATGACGTAACCGTTTCGGGAGTGTTTGTGGTAATGGAAGTCGGAACAGATGGTTTAACCTATTATCTGATAAGCAATGAAGCGGAACTGACAGCATTTGGCAGCAGAATAAATGCGGGCAATCCGTCCATAAATGGAAAACTCACCGCCGACATAACGCTTACCGAAGCGTGGACACCTATGGGAACAAGTTCCTATCCGTATGCCGGCACATTCGACGGTAACGGTTACCGTATTGCTAATCTGAATGTGAATATTGCCGCCAACGGAGCAGGCCTGTTCGGAGTAGCGGGCAATGGAGCCAAATTCAAAAATATTACTATTGCCGGCGGCACTATTCAAACTTCCGGACAATTTGCCGGCGGAATAGTAGGTTATACACCCGCCGACAAAGAAGGAACTATCTCTTTTGACCGCTGTGCCAACTATGCTGCGGTTTACTCTTCAGGAACAAATACCTCAGCCAATGCAGCCGGAATTTATGGTTGCAATGGAAACGCTAACTTTACCGTAACAATGACTAATTGTTATAATGTCGGAGCAATAGGCAATGCCTCTCGTAATACGTCACAGCAGGAAAATGGCGGGTTATCGGGTTTTTTGGGTAAGAAAGAAGCAAGTGTTCTTTCTAATTGCTACAATGTAGGAGTTGTATTTGGAAGTGCAGCCAATAATTCGGTTATCATACGCGGCAGCGCATTTTCCGCAAGTAACTCTTTTTATCTGAACACTTTAGCAGGAGATGAAAACAGAGATAGATTTACAGGGGCAACTCAAGCAGCATTCGTTTCCGGCGAAGTGGCTTATCTGTTAGGCGAAGCCTACGGACAAAATCTCGGTACGGATACCGTGCCCGTTTTCCGCAACGATACCAATCAGGTATTTAAAGTGTTGTTGGTAGTGGGCGAAAATACCGATTCTGTTTACAGCAATCGTAACTTTACCGTACCGGCCGTATCTGCCGGTTATCAGTGGATAGGCTGCAATGTTGGCAATGTATTGGTTATCACGCAGGATACTATCCTTACCGCACAGCTTATCGGTACGGGTTTATCGGATATGGAGCGTACAAGTCTTGTGCTTTACCCCAATCCCGCCCGCGATTATGTAACCGTTTCAGGGTTGAGCACGTCAGAAAATGCAGAAAACCTGCAAGTTTATGACCTTTTCGGTCGGTTGGTACTGTCGCAAAAACGGAGCGGTTTGACCACCGAAACTTTGGATATTTCCGCTCTTGCTGACGGTATTTACCAAGTACGCGCCGGCAGTCAGGTAGTAAAATTGATTAAAAAATAAGCCGCATATATTATCTAGTCCTAAAACCAGTAACGGTTATTTAGGACGGGACAGTCGAACGAAGCACAAAAAAAACTGCGAAATAATGAGTTTCGCAGTTTTTTGTTTATCAATCTCTTGGACAATTATTTGATTTCAATCAAACGTTGTGCTTTCTTGATTTCTTTCTCCGAAAGTTTAGGCAGATGAATGTTTAAAACCCCATTGTCCATTGATGCGGCAATTTTTTCTTTGTCTACATCGTCAGGCAAAATCATTGTCTGCTCAAATTTAGAGTAAGCAAATTCGCGACGTAAGAAACGTGTGTCTTTGTTCTCTTCTTTTTTCTCTTCTTTCTTTTCGAGCGATATAACAAGGTTGTTGTCCTCATCAATGCGCAGGTTGAAATCTTGTTTTGTCATACCCGGAGCAGCAACTTCTACCAAATAGTTGTCGGGTGTTTCTTTTACGTTAATGGCAGGTGCTGTTGCGTTGGTACGTGCCATAAAATCGTTGTCGAACATGTCGCTAAAAATCGACGGTAACCAGTTTTGATTTCTCCTTTCAAGTGTCATAATTGTGTCCTCCTATAAGTTTAGTTAATTATTTAGTTGGTTGTGCGGTTTTTTGAACCGCGTTCGCAATTATCTTTGCAAAATAAGTGCCATTATGCAGATTTAATACATTGTAAATTTGTATTTTATTCTGTAATATATTCATTTATAGTGTAATACAAATGAAATAGTTTGAAAAGAGGAGTTTCTGTATCAGACAAATAGACTGTAAAAATACTGTCAAAATGGCAGTTTGTTTGATTTTTACAATGTCATTTTGACAAAACAGCATAAAAAAAGAGTTGAACACTATCGGGTTCAACTCTTTTTTAAATTCAAATAAAATGATTATTTAACTACAACTTTGGTGGTTTGTCCATCTACGCGTACCAAATAGATACCGGCATCACACGTGATATCTGTATGGTTTCTGCTTACCAAAATGCCTGTAATTGTGTAAACCTCAATAGAGTTAGCTTCACCAATAACATTAATGATACCTTTGCCTGCTATTACTTGTGCAGCTTTTACATTGGCACTTTCTATGCCGGTTGATACAATTTTAAAGGCATATTTGCTTGCAGCCGGAGTAGCCACATCTCCACTTGTACGTGGTAAGGCAAATACTTCCAATTTTTCATTACTACTATTTACAACATACAGATTGTCTGCCATATCCCAGCAAATATCGTTATTGTTACGTCCGCATGTGGTAACATCGTAATCTTTGGTCAAAACTGGTTTGCCTGTGCCATCTTTGCTTACCGTATAAATTCTAACTACTCCTTGGGTAGCAGAAATACGATCTTCACCAATGGCTAATTTTGTAAAATCTTTGTTGAAAGCGATGCCGCTGCCACCATAACGATTGTAGCCGGCGCCATTGAAAAAGTCTTCTACTCCTTCGGAATTGACATGCACTAAAGAAGGTTGTTCATTAGTAGCTGCTGACCGTGCCTGACTGTACCAAATGCCTCCTTCATTGTCGTAAGTAACAGAAGCGTTAGTGGATGCAATTGTATATTTTCCGCTTAAAGCAGCAATATTGCTGCTTGGAACGGTTGTCCATGTAGTGGCGGTTCCCAAATTATACTCGTCGAGGCGGTAACCGCTGTAAGCAAACGCGATACCGTTTTTGTTACCGGAAAGCATTAAAAGTTTCAGATTTTCTCCCGAACCTTTTACATCAAAACCTACGTTTGGAGCAGCAATAAAGTTACTACTGCCATCTACAAATTCATAAATGGCATTTTGTGTACCGGAAATTACCTTGGTAAAGTTGGCATTCAAGTTGCTTGGATCTACTTCCCAAAGGCAGCAGCCTGCATCGTTTTGACCGGTAATGAATACACGACCGTCTTCTGTAACCCTTACCTTACGCGGAGCATAAGAGGTTGTTGTTCCATCTGTAAATTTGGCAGGGAATGTTTGTCCACCTAAGAAACCGTAGTTCCCATTTTCATTTGTAACGGGTTGCAATTGCGGGTCAAATACATAGAGTCCGTCCAACAATGTACTGCTGTGGTAACCGGTTTTGCTGGGGTTGTAGCTTTCTGTGGCATAAATGCGCCCGTAATAAGGACTTTCGTAATTTTTGTCCACGGCAACACCTTGCGAATGATAAAAACTGTAAACGGTTTTATCTACCGTTGGTGCAGCTACAATGTCACTGTTCACAACTACACTCCACGTAAGAGTTACATTCGACGGAAGGTCGTTAATGTCAATTTGTTTGATGTAGCTACCCGGAACAGTGTCGGTCAATATTACGGTTTTAACCTGATTAACACCGTTGAAAAAGACCAAAGTGGCAGAATTTGCTGTATCATTCAATGAATAATTCAAAGTAAATTGTGTCTGGTCTGCCGATAGTTCAGAACTTAAGCCATAGGCAAAAGCATTGCGAGCTGTAGCTGTTGTATAACACAAACAACTTAACAGCACTGAAACTGAAAAAAGTAATGTTTTTCTTCTCATAATAATAAATTAATTAATGGGTTAATAATAAAATCATCTGCAAATGTATAAAAAAGATTTTATCGCTAATTTCTATTTTTAGAAAATATTTCTTAGCCAGATAATATTTATGGAAAATAAATTGTTTGTAACGTTTATTGTTCGATATTGGTATTTTCTGTATCTTTGCACCCGAATCAGGAACAATAGTTTCTGCCTACATGCTTAGGGGTGCCTTTACAGGCTGAGATTATACCCTTGGAACCTGCGCAGATAATGCTGTGAAGGGAAAAAGTCAACAATTCTCCACCTTTTAAGTAGTTTTCGTAATGGTTGCCACATCATTTTTGGTGATTAGGCACTTATCGAAGCTGCTTTAATCCCAACGCTTGTAGTTTTGTTTAACCCGAAAAATCTTCGGATTTTTCATAACACACAAAGCTATATGCAAAAAAAATTGTTTGCAACAGTTACATCACTGTTGATTGTAAATGCCGTTTCGGCAGAGAGTTTAACCACAGACACGATTGCCATGAACGGTGAATTGGAGGAAGTGGTAGTGTCGTCCACACGTTTTGGAAGTGGACAAAAACAAACTTCGGAAACATTCGCTGCAGCCAAATTACAGCAGCAGAATACCGGTGTAAATATGCCGTATTTGCTTACCACAACGCCTTCGTTGGTGGTAACTTCCGACGATGGTTTGGGTGTCGGTTACACCTATTTTCGCGTACGTGGCACCGACCAAAGTCGTATCAATATGACTGTAAACGGTGTGCCACTTAACGATTCCGAATCTCAAACGGTATTTTGGGTAAATATGACCGACTTGGCTTCATCAATGAACAGCGTGAATGTACAACGCGGCGTGGGAACTTCTACAAATGGAGCGTCTGCTTTTGGAGCTTCGGTAAATATGCAGACCGACAAAGCCGATGTATCGCCATTTGCCGAAGTTACTTTCAATGGCGGTATGTATAACACGTTTCGCGAAAGTGTAAAAGTCGGCACGGGACTTATGAAAAACGGCTTTGCTTTTGATGCCCGTTTCTCGAAAGTAAACAGCGACGGTTATTTGGAGCGTGCAGCATCCGATTTGTATTCGTACTATGCTTCGGGAGCATGGTTTGGTGCCAATACCATGGTAAAACTGATGGCTTTTGGCGGTGCAGAAAAAACGTATATGGCTTGGGACGGCATCGATGCGGAAACGCTGGCTACCGATCGGCGTTATAATCCTGCCGGTCATTACATTGATGATAATGGCAACGATGCGTTTTACAATAATCAAACCGATAATTATGCACAAAATCATCTCCAATTGCACGCTGCACATTGTTTTGATGCTCATTGGGATATGAATGCCGCTTTGCATTATACGTATGGACATGGCTATTACGAACAGTATAAAGAAAATGCCAAATTTTCGTCTTACGGGCTGGAGAATTTTATCGATACGCTTGGCAAAAAAATTAAACGTTCCGATTTGGTACGTCAAAAACATTTGAACAATCATTTTTACGGTGGCGTTTTAGCGGTTAATTATCACAATCGTTCAGTGCGAACATCGCTTGGTGGTGCGGTCAATAATTATCAGGGCGACCATTGGGGCAATGTTATTTGGTTGCGCAATTACAATCAGTCTATTACCAAAGATTATGAATATTATCGCAATCGGGGCGAGAAATTTGATGCAGATGTCTATCTTAAGGCGGATTGGGAAATTATTAACGGATTAAATGTTTTTGGTGATTTGCAGTATCGTTATGTGCATTACCAACTTGATGGTATTAATGATGAAGATTTGGAAGAAATTCCTGTGAATGAAAAATTTCATTTTTTCAATCCGAAAGCCGGCATTAATTATGAAAACAATGGTCATAATGCTTATTTCAATTTTGCTGTAACCAATCGCGAACCAAATCGTAAAAACTATACCGAAGCAGGAGCAAATGATATTCCGGTTGCCGAACGTTTGTACGATTATGAACTTGGTTACCGTTACACACATCGTATTTTTAATGTTGGTGCCAATCTTTATTTTATGGATTATGATAATCAGTTGGTTCTGACTGGAAAATACAGTGATACAGGTACTTATCTCACAAAAAATGTCAAAGACAGTTATCGTGCCGGCGTTGAGCTTGTGATAGGGGTGCAGCCGTGTCATTGGTTTCGTTGGGACGGAAATGTAACGCTCAGTCAAAATAAGATACGTAATTATACCGATTGGGTGGACGATTGGGACGCCGACTGGAACGATCCGACAGTAAATGCCAACGGTGGTCAGGTACAGGTTGAATATGGAACAACCGCTATTTCGTTTTCACCGAACATTACAGCCGGAAGCAATTTTCAATTCAATATTAAAGGATTCAATGCGACGTTGCAAACCAATTATGTAGGCGAACAGTTTTTGGATAATACAATGAATCCGGCTGCCAAACTCGACGACTATTGCGTTACCAATTTGCATTTGGCTTATACGCTGCCATTCAAAAGAGTCGTGAAAAATATGACGTTTTTGGTACAGATGAATAATTTGTTTAATACCATGTATGTGTCAAATGGTGGGGCATATAGTTATTTTGAAGGTGCCGGTGGCGATTTTTCAAAAGAAAATCAGAAATATACGCCGTGGTATTATGCTCAGGCAGGCTTTAATATTCATGCCGGATTTTCGGTGAGATTTTAAAGGAAAAAGTAGCGGAGTGAAAAAAATCACTCCGCTGTATTTTTTGTCGGAACGACGACAAAGAGAAATTTTAAAAATTTAAAGCTAAACCAAGACTATTACCGGTATAATTCAGATTTAAACTGATAGGATGATTAGTGGCATTAAAGGTACGAATACTTTCTTTATGTAGCTTATTTCCTGTACAATAGAGTGGAATTCCAATCACCGTAGATGCGAAGCCAATTCCTAAAAATGGTGCCCAAATTTCGACATAATCACTAAACGCATCACAAACTCCTCCTGATATTAAACCTCCTGCTAAAAAGAAACATCCCGTACTCATCAACGCAATACCCGCCACGCGCATGGACTTGCCTTTTTTATACTGTTCGTAAGCAATAGGGCAAAAGCGACTGGCCAATTCCAGATATCTACCTTCAGGGATAATGCTGCCGTCAGCAAGAATATCGTTGCCTTGCAAAGAATAAGTAGCATAGTCCGCTTCGCTGCTTGTTTTAGAATTTTTTGCCTCAAACACATCAACTGTGCCACTGGAGTAAAGAATGGAGGCAATGTCCGATTTTAGCATCGTATAGGTCGGTCCATTGGGATTGCCCTGTTTCTTGTATTTGACATCATCCACATTGACCTCCAATATAACGGCAGAAATTTTTTCCGACTTCCGAGTAATAATAATGTCCTCAGCCAAAGCGGAAATAGAAACACACAACATGATAAAAATTACAATTTTTTTCATAAAACTTTGGTTTGTGCTTCACCATATCCTCGTTAAGCGGTTGATATTGAGTTTTTTACACAAAAAGCGTGGAGACTGAAAGTTTATTTAACAGAGGTATCGCCAAACACCCAATCAGAAATAAACAGTCACCCCACGCATCTGTTATGTTGCCATAAGTCAACAATAACAGCACATGAGCGTTCGGACTGTTCTCCTTCTGATTTTTGAAAATTGGCGATTTTCTATTAAGGAAAACTAACGCTTTTAATAAAAGAATCAGACCACTGTCCAATTCATTGCCACAAAATTAGTAAATTTTCTTTATCTTTTAGTTGTGGTAGCAAAAAAAACGCTTCGAGAATATTCGAAGCGTTTTTTAATGATTTTAAATAACCGATGGTTTTAAATCAGTTTCATATCGTGCAGAATGCCGTTTGTTTTGCGAACAGCAGCTTCCGAAGCAGCCAATTTGGTTTTTTCGTCTGCATTGAGGTTCAACTCTACGATTTTTTCGATACCGTTTTTACCAAGAATTACCGGCACGCCGATCATAATGTCTTTCATGCCGTATTCGCCTTCGCATGAAGCAGCGCAAACAATCATTTTGCGTTGGTTTTTTACGATAGATTCTACTACGGCAGAAGCAGCTGCGCCCGGAGCCATCCATGCGGAAGTACCGAGCAAACCTGTTAAGGTAGCTCCACCTACCATGGTAGCTTTAACGACTTCGTCCAATTTTTCGGCAGGAAGCAATGTGCTTACAGGAATGCCTTTGTAGGTAGCCAAACGAGCCAATGGAATCATTGTGGTATCGCCGTGACCGCCGATAACAATACCTTCTACTTCGTTGGCGTTGCAATTGAGAGCCTGGCTCAAGAAATATTTGAAACGTGAACTGTCTAATGCGCCACCCATACCGATAACGCGGTTACGTGGCAATCCAAGTGATTTCAATGTCAAATAAGCCATTGGGTCCATCGGGTTGGAAACGATAATAAGAATGGCATTTGGTGAATGTTGAAGAATATTTGAAGCTACGCTTTTAACAATACCTGCGTTCACTCCTATAAGTTCTTCACGTGTCATTCCCGGTTTACGTGGAAGACCGGAGGTAATCACAACAACATCTGAATTGTTGGTTTGTGCGTAGTCGTTGGTTACACCTTTAACTACTGTGTCAAAACCCATTAATTGAGCGGTTTGCATAATGTCCATAGCTTTGCCTTCGGCAAGACCTTCTTTGATGTCGATGAGAACCACTTCGTTGGCTACTTCATTGACTGCTAACACATTGGCACATGTAGCACCTACGTTACCTGCACCTACAACAGTTACTTTTGACATAATAAAAAAGTTTTAAAAGATTTATATTAGAGTTTGATTTTGATATTACAACGTCCTTGACGTTTTCGGTTACAAAGGTAAAGTGAAATTTATAATTAAAGAAATTTTTCCGTAATAAAATTTGCGTTTCTTTTTCTTGTTTGATAAATTCCCGTTTTTGTATTACTTTTGCAGATTATTACTTAAAATCGTGTCAATTTAATGACTTTTTGCAGGTAACTTTTGATAATTTATTATTTGTTTTAGTTGAAAATTTATGGATAAAAAGACGATATGGCTTATTATAGGTTGCTCGGCAATTATTTTATTGCTTGCGGCAGCACTTTTTTTTATGTTTCATAAGATGAAAACTACCGAAAAAGAGATGGGCGAAATGGTAGAACAAATGACTTATGAAAAAGAACAATTAGAAGAAGAGTATTCGGAAGTGGCTTTAGAAATGGAAGGATTTTCGTACAAAACAGACAACGATTCGTTGCTGAAGCTGGTGGATAAAGAGCAGCAACGCGTACAATTGTTGTTGGAAGAGTTGAAAACGGTAAAAGCAACCAATGCGCGACGAATTGCCGAGTTGAAGAAAGAATTGGCTTCTGTGCGCAGCGTACTGGTCTATTATATTACGCAAGTCGATTCGTTAAATACGGTCAATACACAGTTGAAGAGCGAAAATACGGCGGTCAGACAGAAATATGAACAGGTATCACAAACGGTAACGGAACTGTCGAAAGAGCGCGAACAGATGAAAGAAACCATAACCAAAGCATCGCTGTTGGAGGCTTCCGGAATAGTAGTGGAAACTTTTACGGATAGAGATCGAAAAACGAATAAAATAAGTCGTATTGCGCGATTTAAAATTTCGTTTACGTTGGTCAAAAATATTACGGCAACTATAGGTATGAAAACTGTTTTTGTTCGCATTATTACACCTGATGATTATATTTTGACGAAAAATCAGTCAAATGTTTTTAGATATGAAGATAAAAATATCCAATATTCTTGCAAGAAATCGGTGGAATATAATGGCGAAAATACAGATGTTTTCCTTTATTGGAATGTGGAAGAAGTTTTGAACGCCGGAACTTACAGGGTGGATATTTTTACTGATAACCAATTGATAGGAACGCAGCAATTTAAACTGGAAAAATAATGGAATTACGAAGCACAAAATGCACGGCAGGACGACTTATGGCCGGCGCAAGATCATTATGGTTGGCAAATGGCATGAAATCCGAACAACTCGGTCGCCCCATTATTGCCATTGTTAATTCGTTTACCCAATTTGTACCCGGACATGTACATCTGCACGAGATAGGTCAACAAATAAAAGCCGAAATTGAGAAACAAGGCTGTTTTGCAGCCGAATTCAACACAATAGCCATTGATGATGGTATTGCCATGGGGCATGAAGGTATGCTTTATTCGCTCCCAAGTAGGGATATCATAGCCGATAGTGTGGAATATATGGTAAATGCGCATCAGGCAGATGCAATGGTGTGCATCAGCAATTGCGATAAAGTTACGCCGGGGATGTTGATGGCTGCCATGAGATTGAATATTCCTGCTGTTTTTGTGTCAGGAGGCCCAATGGAAGCGGGCAGTTTGCATGGTAAAGCCGTAAATATGATTGATGCAATGGTATTGGCGGGCGATCCTGCTGCCTCTGATGATGATGTGAAAGAGATGGAACTTCATGTATGTCCTACATGTGGTTCTTGTTCCGGTATGTTTACTGCCAATTCGATGAATTGTCTTACGGAAGCACTTGGAATGTCGCTCCCGGGCAATGGAACAATTGTGGCAACACATGTAAATCGTAAACAGTTATTCATGGATGCAGCCCGTTTGATTGTGGGAAATGCGTACAAATATTACCGAGATAATGACACGTCTGTTTTACCGCGGTCCATTGCTACACGTCAGGCATTCCTAAATGCCATGAGTTTGGATATAGCGATGGGAGGTTCTACCAATACGGTTTTGCATCTTTTGGCAGTGGCGCATGAGGCCGGAACTGATTTTACCATGGATGATATTGATACGTTGTCACGCAAAATTCCTTGTTTGTGCAAAGTGGCTCCAAATTGCTCTTATCATGTGCAGGATGTTAATCGTGCCGGTGGCGTATTGGCTATTTTGAAAGAACTGACCGAATTAATTCATACGTCGGCAAAACGAGTTGACGGGCTTACTTTACAACAGGCAATGGATAAATATGGCATTACAGGAGATTCGGTTTCCGAATCGGCTTTGCAAATTTATAAAAGTGCTCCTGCCAATCGGTTCAATTTGGAACTTGGCTCACAAAACGAACACTATCAAACTTTGGACACTGACCGTGAAAAAGGCTGTATTCGTAACATAGCAAATGCTTACAGCAAAGATGGCGGTTTGGCTGTGCTGAAGGGCAATATTGCCCAAGATGGTTGTGTGGTAAAAACCGCCGGTGTGGACGAAAATATATGGAAATTTTCAGGAAAAGCTGTGGTATTTACATCGCAAGAAGCGGCATGTGAAGGTATTTTAGGAGGCAAAGTGCATGAAGGTAATGTGGTGGTTATTACGCACGAAGGGCCAAAAGGCGGACCGGGAATGCAGGAAATGCTTTATCCTACTTCTTATATAAAATCGAAACATTTGGGAAAGGCTTGTGCGTTAATTACTGACGGGCGTTTTTCGGGTGGGACTTCAGGCTTGAGCATCGGACATATTTCGCCGGAAGCTGCTGCAGGTGGAAACATTGGTTTAATAAAAGATGGTGATGTTATTTCTATTGATATACCTAATCGTAGTATTAATGTAAATTTGTCGGAAGCCGAATTAGCCGAACGTAGAAAAGCTGAACAGGCGCACGGAAAGGCTGCATTTACAGCACGTGATAGAAATCGCCAAATTCCCCAATCATTGAAAGCTTATGCCAACTTGGTCAGCTCTGCTGACAAAGGGGCTATTCGGTTGATAGATTAGGATTTATATCTTAAAAGCAAATCTTTATATACCATTTAAAATGGTTAACTAAACTCTGTTTGAAGAACGATTAAAAATGAATACAACAATTCAACTTTCGGGTGCACATGCACTCATTCATTCAATTATACATGAAGGGACGGATACTATTTTTGGGTATCCGGGAGGAAATATTATCCCTGTTTTTGATGCACTGTATGATTATTATAATCAAATACATTATGTGCTTGGTCGTCATGAACAGGGTTCTATTCATGCAGCACAAGGTTATGCGCGTATTTCGGGAAAAGTGGGCGTTTGCATTGTAACGTCAGGACCTGCTGCTACCAATGTGATAACAGGAATTGGCGATGCTATGCTGGATAGTACTCCTTTGGTCGTAATTACCGGTCAGGTGGGTGACACAATGTTGGGAACCGATGCTTTTCAAGAGATAGATATGGTGGGCATAACGCAACCTATTACCAAGTGGTGTTATCAAATTCGTCGCCCCGAAGAAATAGCATGGGCAGTGGCGCGTGCTTTTTATATTGCCCGAACCGGGCGTAAAGGTCCTGTTGTGTTGGATTTTACAAAAAATGCGCAAAATGCTTTGGTGACAGATTATCGTCCTGAAAAATGTACATTCATACGTAGTTATGTTCCTGTTTCAAAGCCGAATATGGCCAAAATAGAAGAAGCTGCTCAATTGATTAATCAGGCAAAAAAACCGTTGGCTTTGGTTGGACAAGGTGTTTTGTTGGGTAATGCTGAAGTTGAATTGACACAGTTTCTTGAGAAAGCGGATATTCCTGCCGGTTGGACATTGCTTGGTGAATCGGCGTTGCCTTCCGATTTTAGGCTTAATAAAGGAATGCTTGGAATGCATGGAAATATAGCTCCAAATCTGAAAACCAATGAATGTGATGTGCTGATTGCTATCGGAATGCGTTTTGATGATCGTGTAACCGGCGATATGAATACGTATGCAAAACAAGCTAAAATTATTCATTTTGATATTGATGTTGCAGAAATAGGTAAAAATATTCCGGTTGATGTTCCTGTCTTGGGAGATGTGAAAACTACTTTACCATTGATTACTCAACTATTGAAGAAAACTTCACATCAAGAATGGGTCAACTCGTTTGCCGTAGCCGAACGTAAAGAAAAAGAGTTGGTAATAGAAAAAGAAATACACCCGAAAGAAGGTGCCATAAAAATGGGCGAAGTGATTGCTAAAATAGCAGACGCTACTCATAATCAGGCGGTTGTTGTTACAGATGTTGGGCAAAACCAAATGATGGCAGCGCGTTATTCCAAATTTGCGCAGTCGAATAGTTTTATTACTTCCGGTGGTTTGGGAACTATGGGATTTGGTATTCCTGCAGCTATCGGAGCAAAAATCGGAGCACCGGAACGAACTGTTGTACTATTTGTTGGCGATGGCGGTTTTCAAATGACCATACAGGAATTAGGAACAATTATGCAGGAAAAGGTTGGGGTAAAAATGGTAATTTTGAACAATAATTTTCTTGGTATGGTGCGTCAATGGCAGGAACTTTTTTACCACAAACGTTACTCTTCTACACCGATGCAAAATCCGGATTTTGTGGCAATCGCAAAAGCATATGGCATAAATGCGGCTGTTGTTGGCGAAAGAGAAAAATTAGATAATGCCATAGAAGCCATGTTGAGTGATGATAAAGCATATTTGCTGGTTGTAAATGTAGAGGACAACGGTTTAGTCTATCCTATGACACCGGCAGGAACTTGTGTAACCAATATTATTGTAAATGGAGAAAAAATAGTATTATGATAGAATTGACAAAGGATAAGAAACTTTATACGGTAACGGTTTTTTCCGAAAACACTCCGGGATTGCTGAATCAGATTACCATTATTTTTACACGTCGGCAACTGAATATCGAAACACTTTCTGTTTCACCGTCGGCATTGAAAGGAATCCATAAGTTTACAATTACGGTGGTAACTACGCACGATATGATAGAAAAAGTGGTAAAACAGATTGATAAACGTATTGATGTGTTGAAAGCCTATTATAATGTAGATGAAGAATTGATTTTTCAGGAAATAGCATTGTATAAGTTATCAACTGAAAAAGTATTGGAAATGGGCAGTATTGAATCGCTCATTCGGCGTTATGATGCCCGTGTGCTCGAAATGAATTCTACTTGCATTGTAATAGAAAAAACCGGATTGTATGAAGAAACGCAAAATTTGTTTGACGAATTAAGTCAGACTATCGGAGTTTTACAATTTATTCGTTCCGGAAGAGTCGCCATTACCAAAGGAAAAGTTGAACGTTTGAGCGATATGTTGGCGTCTCTTGAAAACGCGCAATGACCAAATGATACAAAAATTTCAATTTATTATTTATCCACAGGAAACTGATTTCACAGGACAGATTACGCTGTGTGCAATAGGTAATCATATTTTAAACGCAGCAGGTTTGGCTGCAGAAGAATTGAATTTTGGAATAAAAAAAGTACAAGCTGAAAATTTAACATGGGTGTTGTCGCGTTTGGTAATAGAGATGAAACGATATCCGCTTCAAAATGAATTGATTACGGTTGAGACGTGGATAGAAGATTGCAATAAATTAACTTCTGCTCGTAACTTCAAATTGTATGACGCCGAGCATAATATTATTGGTTATGCGTGTGTTTTGTGGGCTATAATTGACATGACTACGCGCCGTCCCATCAATTTGCAGGAAAAAACAGAACTTCAAAAATATATTATTCCGGAATCATTACCAATAGAACGTCCCGTACGTATTGACGAGGTGCCTTCGGAGGCAATCGGTGTTAAACATATTGTTAAGTATAGTGACATAGATTTTAATGGACACACTAATAGTATGAAGTATATTGAATGGATGATAAATTGCATACCTTTAGAGGTTTTTCGAGGGAGATATATTCAACGTTGTGAATTTAATTATGTACATGAAGTTGTTTATAATGAAGAGGTTATTGTTTATTGTGGCGAAGAACCGACAGAAATGTTAACGGTTTTTGACGTAAAATCAACCAATGGGAAATCGTGCTGTAAAGCAAAATTTCTTTGGCAAAGACCTTAATTAATGTGTGGCTTCTAAAAAATCCATTACCATTTTTTTGTATGTTGCATTAAAGTATTACTTTTGCAACTCCTTTCTAAACCTTTTTGAAAAATCATGTAATTATTTAATAGCCAAATGATTGCAACGCAATTTTGCTATTATATCTTGTGTTGCGGTGTAAAAAAAATATTTTTTGTGATGAAAGTATCGGTAAAAGAGGTATTCTACCCTAAAATTATTTCGTGTTTGAAAAATTATACCAAAGCCATTTTTGTAAAGGACTTGATGGCAGGGATTATTGTTGGTATTGTAGCTATCCCGTTGGCTATTGCGTTTGGTATTGCTTCAGGTGTTGGACCTACGGAAGGTTTGACTACGGCTATTATTGCTGGTCTTATTATTTCGTTGTTTGGTGGTTCTAAAGTTCAAATTGGAGGTCCGACAGGTGCATTTATTATTATAATTTATGGCATTATTCAGAATTATGGTATTGCAGGATTGAGTATTGCTACCATTATGGCCGGCGTCTTGTTAGTGCTGATGGGAGTCTGCAAATTGGGCAGTATTATTAAGTTTGTTCCTTATCCGGTAGTAGTTGGTTTTACAGCCGGTATTGCATTAACCATCTTCTCTACACAGATAAACGATTTGTTTGGTCTTAGATTGACTAAAATACCCGCCAATTTTGTAGATAAATGGATTTGTTATTTTCAAAATACTTCTCAAATTAATTGGTGGGAATTGGGAGTTGGCATATTCAGTTTGTTGATTATTATTTTTATGCCAAAAATTTCTAAAAAGATACCGGGATCTTTGGTGGCAATTGTTTTGGTTACCTTGGTAGTGTGGATTATGAAAAATTTCTGTGGAATTACTACTATTCAAACGATTGGAGATTTGTACGAGTTGCCTTCGGGAATACCGATGCCCAAAATTCCGGAACTTACTTTGGAAGAAGGACAAACTGTTTTTGCTCTTGTTCGTGAATTATTTCCGGCTGCATTTACAATTGCTATGCTTGGTGCCATAGAATCGTTGTTGTCGGCAATGGTGGCTGATGGTGTTATTGGCGACAAGCATAACTCAAACACCGAATTAATTAGTCAGGGGATTGCCAACATGGTAGTGCCATTTTTTGGTGGCATTCCTGCTACGGGTGCTATTGCTCGCACAATGACCAATATCAACAATGGCGGTCGTACTCCTGTAGCGGGAGTGGTGCATGTAGTTGTGTTGTTGCTGGCATTGCTCTTGTTGGGCAATCTGATTGCGTATATTCCGATGGCTTGTTTAGCCGGTGTTTTAATCATGGTAGCCTATAATATGAGTGGATGGCGCACGATTGTGTCACTATCTAAAAATCCAAAATCTGACTTCGCGGTTTTATTAGTAACTTTTGTGTTGACAGTTGTTTTTGATTTAACAATAGCTATTGAAGTTGGCTTATTGTTGGCAATTGTATTGTTTTTGAAACGTACCAGCGAATCTACATCTATCAAAGTTTTTCACGATGAGATAGATCCGAATAAAGAACTCGATATTGCTGTGCATGAGGAAAAATTAATTATTCCGGAAGGGGTTGAGGTTTACGAAATAGATGGACCTTATTTTTTCGGAATTGCCAATAAATTTGATGAAATCATGCAGACCATGAGCAACACTCCGAACGTTCGCGTTATTCGTATGCGTAAAGTCCCGTTTGTTGATTCTACAGGACTCCACAATTTGGAAAATTTGTGCCGCCAATCGCAGCGAGAAGGGATTAGAATTGTATTGTCGGGAGTTAATGTGACTGTACGTGCTACGTTAGTCAAAGCCGGTTTTGAAAACTTAATAGGCAAAGAAAATATCTGTCCTAATATTAATGTGGCATTAAGACGTGCCGAAACATTAAATCGATAATAATTTATTTTTTAGTTATATGAAATTATCTTGTTTGATAATATTTTTGTTTTGTACTGTCACTTCGTATGCACAAGATTCTGTTAAAACGTCAAAGATGGCATTTTCGGGTTGTTCGGGTGGTATGATGTTGCATACGGGTTATGTGCAAAGTAGGGATATTACGTTTTATAATACGGACGGTTCTGTACACGAAACGCTTCAAATGAAAGGAGCACCGTTTGGAATAGGTGGTGCTATTCGTGCACATTTTGGGAAACACTTGCGCGTTGGTTCCGAAGGCTATGTTTCTACACTTGTATATGGAAAATACAAAAGTTACAGTTCAATTGGCTGGGGAGGTTTATTGGTGGATTGTGCGTGGCCGTTACAGCGTTGGACACCATTTATAGGCGGAACGATAGGTGGCGGTAGTGTTAAGAATGTAACGTTATTGGACGAAACGCCACAAGATTTTGTGATAGAACAGCAAAGTACGTCATATCGTAAATATGCTTTTATGGCGTTGAATCCATTTGTTGGAGTAGAATATGCCTTGACGGCTAAAATTCATTTTGTATTTAAAATGGATTATCTGTTAAATCTTACCGATTGGCAAGATGACTATGTGAATGGTGTACGGTTTTTTGTGGGAGTGATGTTTTGTCATTAAAAAAATGCCACTTTTTTTACCATAGCTCTTGTGGGTATCAAAAAATCGGAGTATCTTTGCACACTCTTTTGAGAAGAGTGTTAGAAAGGGCGTTTAGCTCAGCTGGTTTAGAGCATCTGCCTTACAAGCAGAGGGTCGGCGGTTCGAATCCGTCAACGCCCACGGAAGGAAGGCTGTCAGATAGGCAGCCTTTTTATTTGATATATCAAAAAGCAAAATGTCTTCAACTTAGTTGAAGACATTTTTTGAGGTACCTAGCAGATTCGAACTGCTGTATACGGTTTTGCAGACCGGTGCCTAACCACTCGGCCAAGGTACCCTTTTGCGAGTGCAAAGGTAAAACTTTTTTTTGAGTTGAACAAGAGAACGACTTTTTATGTCGTTATTTTTTACAATTCTTATTTGTGAGGTGGTCCAGGCTCGTCGTTTTGATGTGCAGGATTTTTTTTATGAGCTATTTTATCCAACAAAAAACGCCGATATTCTTTTTCTGCCTGATAATAAAGAAATAATTTTTTTGATGATAGGATTTTTTGGTATTTGTCATAATATTTCATTTTCAAATCCAATGCTTTACGCTCTGTTTCCATCATTGTTTGCAGTGCATTGTCATAATCGTTTTCTTTTGATTCTTCCGTAATTTGTCTTTTTACTTTCTTTTCTGTACGGAACAAATCAGCCATTTCATCTTCAAATTCGTTGTATTGTGTCCAAAATAAAGCAGCTTCATTAGCTGTGAAACCTACATGTTTGGTAATAAATTCTATTTTATCCGCTTTCATTTCTTCAGCTCGCTGTTGTCGGTCTTCAGGACGTTGTGCCAAGATAATCTGGCATAGACCTAATACTACACATAAAATTAAAAGTCTTGATTTCATTTTTTTTATTCGTTTGCAAGAATATGTTCCATCAGTAAATCTTCTGAAACTCCTTCATTTATAATTTGATTGTAATAATCTTCTTGTAATGGATATTCCGAATTCTGCTCTTGGCGTACGGTAAATAATACCGCACCTGCAAATGCTGCAATAATGGCACAGGCAGAAACTGCATAAATCCAATGGCGTATTGTTTTTTGTTTTACCGCTGTTGTAGCGGTTTGTGCAATAATACGTTTGGTAACATCATCAAAATAGCCATCGGGTACATCAAATGGCATTGTATTTCCGATAGCATCTAAATTGGGGGTTATTTCTTTTTCTCTTTCCATACTTTTTATTAGACTGAAAAAGGGATTTTCGTTTAATTTTCTTTTAAAAATAATTCTATTTTTTTTACTGCATAATGGTACGATGCTTTTAGAGCACCAACTGACGTGTTTAAAACATCGGACATTTGTTCATAATTCATTTCGTTAAAATAACGCAAGTTGAACACAATACGTTGTTTCTCAGGTAATGTTATGATGGCATCTTGAAGTTTTTTTTGTGCTTCATCACCACAAAAATAAGCGTCACTCTCCATTTTTCTCACCAAAACATCTTCAGCATCTAATGGAGAAGTAATATTTTTCATACGTTCGTTAGCTAAAAATGTAAGTGATTCATTGGTGGCGATGCGGTATAGCCATGTAGAAATTTGACTGTCGCCCCGAAAAGAGTCTAAACCATTCCAAGCTTTTAAAAAAGTATTCTGTAAAACATCATTGGCATCTTCGTGGTTAAGTACAATACGCCTTATATGCCAGTAGATCTTTTCATGAGTGGCTTTTACCAATTCCGAAAAAGCAGCTGCGCGTGTAGCGTTGTTTTTGAACCGCTCAATCATTTTAGTTTGGTCTGTTTCAATCATAAATACAGGTTTAAGCTATCACACGGTTTATAACCGTCTTTTTCTTTCTTGCAAAATTAGTGATTTTTTAAATAAAATACCATCTTTGATAGCCTAAAACTGATTATCTTTGCAAAAATATATTTTTTTTATGGGAAGTAGCGAGTTTTGGATGGCATTTGGTCTGACTGTTATTGCCGGATTATCAACGGGAATAGGTAGCTTGATTGCTTTTTTTGCTCATAAAACCAATCAAACTTTTTTGACTGTTGCGCTCGGATTTTCTGCCGGAGTGATGATTTTTGTGTCATTTGTGGATATTTTTCCGTCGTCAGAACAGGCTCTTTTAGCTTCGTGGGGCGATGAATATGCCTTGTTGGGTACAATGCTCTTCTTTTTTGCAGGGATGGTTTTAATTGCATTAATTGATTTTCTGATTCCTGAAAATGAAAATCCACATGAAGCTGTGCTGGTTGAAGATATGGCCAAAAAACCTTTGCTGCGTCGATTGACAATGCATCGTCGTAAAACCCATAATACAGTTGCAGTAACCGCTCAAACCGAAAAAAATAGTCATTTGAGACGGATTGGATTTTTTACGGCTTTGTCTATTGCTATTCATAACTTTCCGGAAGGTTTGGCGACTTTTACGGTTGCTTTACAGGGTATAGAATTTGCTTTGCCGATTGTTATTGCCATTGCTTTGCACAATATTCCCGAAGGTATTGCTGTATCAGTACCTATTTATCAGGCAACGGGTAAAAAACGCAAGGCATTTTGGCTTTCTTTGCTTTCAGGTTTGTCAGAACCTTTGGGTGCCATAATTGGCTATTTTATTTTATTACCATTTTGGTCTCCAACGGTAGAAGGTGCATTGATGGCTATTACAGCCGGCATTATGGTGTATATTTCACTGGACGAATTACTGCCTACTGCAGAACGTTATGGAAAACATCATTATGCTATTTCAGGGGTGGTGTTAGGTATGATTTTTATGGCAATCAGCATTGTTTTATTACATTAAAATTATGGAAACTTCTAATTATACGAAAGAAAATCTTGAATTTTTGACCGTGGCTTCTGAAACGTGTAAATTTTTAGAACAGGTGAAAAATAAAAGTCAAGAAGATTTGCTTGCTGTTCTAACAAAACTGTTGCCGTTTCTTTATTTTAAAACAGCGGTAGTACCAATGCCTGAAGTTATTTCTGATGAAGAAACGGAACATATTGTTTCTGAAGTAGATTATGAAAATATAAGAAACCAGATTGCCGATATTTTAGGCGAAAATGATGACTTTTTAGATACAATGGATGACAATATGAGGTATAGTGATGTGCCATTGGTTGCCACTATATCGGAAAATTTGGCCGATGTGTATCAAAATTTAAAAGATTATATATTTTGTTGTCAGATAGGGAATGACGAGGTAATGAATGATGCATTGGTAAATTGTTTGGTAGAGTTTAAAAATTATTGGGGCGATAAACTTTTGGCCGCATTAAGGGCGCTACATCAGTTGCGTTTTGTGAATGATTAAAATTGAATTTAACATATTGTCTATTGAAAAAATATTCTGAAAATATCACCAAAGAGTTTGTTAATGCTTTGCCCATACTTTCTATTAAAACGGAAATTCAAGTGATTAATACGGCTGCTGAAGCAGAAATTGCCATTGCTGAACTTTCACAAGTAGGTATAGTTGGATTTGATACGGAAACTAAGCCTTCGTTCCAAAAAGGGATATATAATAAAATTGCATTGTTGCAAATAGCTTCAGATACAAAGTGTTATCTATTTCGTTTGAATAAAATAGGACAAAATTCGGCAATAAAGAGATTGCTTGAAGATACGGATGTATGCAAAATAGGACTTTCGGTACATGATGATTTTCATTCATTGAACAAATGGATGAAGTTCGTTCCGGGCAATTTTATTGAATTACAAACGTATGTGCGTAATTTTGATATTACTGAGATGAGTTTGCAAAAGATATATGCTATAATTTTTGGACAAAAAATTTCAAAATCTCAGCAGTTGTCCAACTGGGAAGCTCCTGCTTTGTCGGCGGCACAACAACTTTATGCTGCCACTGATGCGTGGGCTTGCCGTACGATTTATTTAGAATTAAAAAATAACTTGTAAGAAACAAAATGACAGTAACTATTCATTTGAAACCACATAAGGAGGAGAGTGTTTTACGTTTTCACCCATGGATTTTTTCGGGTGCCATAGCTCGAATAGATGGGAAACCAGCCGAAGGTGATTTGGTTGATTTGGTTGATAACAAAGGTAATTTTCTTGCTATAGGACATTATCAGATAGGCAGTATCGCTGTACGTGTTTTGTCGTTTCAACAAGAACCTGTCGATGAATCTTTTTTTAGGAAAAAGATTCGGTCTGCTTATCAAGAACGTATTGGTATAGGTTTGGTTCCACAGCCTTCGAATAATATTTATCGTTTGGTACATGGCGAAGGCGATGGTTTGCCCGGGCTTATTGTAGATGTTTATGGAAGCACTGCTGTTATTCAGGCTCATTCGGTTGGCATGCATTGCGTCCGTACACTTATTGCAGGGATATTGGTGCAGGAGATAGACGAAATAAAAAATGTTTATTATAAATCGGAAGGGACTCTCCCTTTTAAAGCTAATCTTGGTACTGAAGACGGCTATTTAATTGGTTGTGAATCAGATTCTACTGCTATTGAAAACGGGTTGAAATTTCAGATAGATTGGCAAAAAGGTCAAAAAACAGGATTCTTTATTGATCAACGAGAGAACCGCATGTTGTTGGAGCAATATTCCAAAGGACGGAACGTACTCAATATGTTTTGTTATACAGGCGGTTTTTCTTGTTATGCTATGCGGGGTAATGCCGGTTTGGTACACTCCGTTGACAGCTCGGCAAAAGCCATTGAGTTGACCAATCAGAATATTGCGCTTAATTTTGGGCAAGACACTCGTCATACTGCTTTTGCGGTTGATGCGTTCAAATTTTTGGAAAATATTCATGACACATACGATTTAATAATTCTTGATCCACCTGCTTTTGCAAAACACAAGTCTGCTTTGCATAATGCGTTGCGTGGTTATCAAAAGCTCAATGCAAAAGCATTTGAGCAAATTAAACCCGGTGGCATTTTGTTCACATTTTCTTGCTCGCAGGTGGTAAACAAGGAACAATTTCGTTTGGCGGTTTTTAGTGCAGCAGCTGAGAGCAAACGCAATGTCCGTATTTTACACCAATTGACTCAACCTGCAGATCACCCAATTAATATCTATCACCCCGAAGGTGAGTATTTAAAGGGTTTGGTACTCTATGTGGAATAAAGAGAAGGTATAAAGCAACAGTTTTGCTGAATTCATCTTCTCGTACAAGTTGCCATTGATTGAAATTCTTCTACCATTTTTATGGCTAAAATTATAGGAAGTTTGTAGTGTCCATATCGCCTTTTTTTGCTATTTTTGCAATTGATTTTGAGGGTTATGAAAAAACAGAAGTCGATTTTGCTTATTTTCACGGGTGGAACGGTCAGTATGGGTGAAAATCCCGATACAAAAGCTCTTGAACCGCTTGATCATAAACAAGTATTAGCTTATATTCCGGAATTGCAGATGATGGATGTGAATATTGCATCTGTATCGTTTAATCCTTTGGTGGATTCGTCCGAAATAAAGCCGACTACATGGATAAAATTAACAGAAACGATAGCCCAAAACTATGATTTGTATGATGGTTTTGTAATACTGCATGGTACAGATACAATGGCTTATTCGGCTTCGGCATTGAGTTTTATGCTCGAAAATCTGTCTAAACCAGTGATCTTTACCGGTTCACAACTGCCGGTTAGAGTCCTCCGCAGTGACGCTAAAGAAAATTTACTGACGGCTGTTGAAATGGCAACAGCTGAACACAATAACCTGCCAATGGTTCCGGAAGTATCGCTTTTCTTTGAAGATGAGTTGATACGAGGTAACCGTTCTACCAAAAAAAACACAGAAAATTTTGATGCTTTTGCATCATATAATTATCCTGTATTGGCCAAATCGGGAGTGCATATCAAGTACTTTCCTTCGGAAATACATTATGGTAAGAATACAACACTGATTGCTCATAAACAGTTAGATACAAATATTGCCATTTTGAAATTGTTTCCGGGAATACAGGAGAAATTTGTCAATGCGGTATTTTCCACAGAGAATTTGCGCGCAGTGATTATTGAAACATTTGGCACCGGTAATGCGCCCAAAGATGAGTGGTTGTACCGATGTTTGAAGCGGGCAAATGAAGCGGGAACGGTACTGCTGAATATTTCACAATGCCGTGCGGGAAGTGTGGAAATGGGACGCTACGAAACAAGTCTTAATCTGCTGAAAGCCGGCGTAATAAGTGGTTACGATATGACATTGGAAGCTGCTGTTACAAAATTGATGGTTTTATTGGGAGAAAACGATAGGGCTGAAACGGTTAAAGAATTGTTGCGATATCCAATTCGTGGTGAAATGACAGTTCCTGAAAATGTGTTATAATGAAAGAGTTTTTCTTTTTCACCAAAGGGCAGAGAATTGCATTAGTTGTACTTTCTATTTTATTGGTAGTCATTATATTGATTAATAATATGCTACCAAAAATAATTAAGTCTTCGCCGACAGATGACAAGGATAATGCAATATTCAGACAGGAAGTTACCGATTTTGTGACAAATTTGACAGATATAGGGGAGAATGTAAACTACTATTCTCCTTTTGAGGAGAAAGAATTACCACAAAAATATGAAAGTTGTGAGAAATCGGTTGTTTTAGAAGCTTTTGATCCGAATGAGTTGGACTCTGCAGGATTTGTAAAGTTAGGATTGAAGCCTTTTATGGCACGCAATATTGTCAATTATCGGAATAAAGGCGGCGTTTTTAGAACTGCAGACGACTTTGGGAAAATTTATGGCATTGATGAACAGAAATTTGAAGAACTGAAGCCGTATATTAAAATTGCTGATAAGACAAAGGAATCAATAAAAAAAGATCAACAGAGTTTGCCGTTGATGGTAGTTGAGTTGAATAGTGCGGATACGGTGGCATTACAGCAATTGCCCGGAATAGGCAGCGGACGAGCGCGTCAGATTGTCGGTTATAGGCATCGATTAGGTGGGTTTTCATCCATTGGGCAACTATTGGAAATTAACTATTTTACAAAAGAATTATTGGACAAAATAATGCCATTTGTAACAGTCGAACCGGATTCGATAAAACCGATTTTGGTAAATCGGGCAGGAGTGGAGAAATTAAAATCTCATCCTTATATCAATTTTTATCAGGCAAAAGCCATTTACGAGCTACGTCGTTCAAAAGAAGGATTGAAAAGTATTGATGAATTGAACGGATTGCCTGAATTTACGCCGGAGCAATTGACGAAATTAACGCCATATTTAGATTTCAGAATTATCAAGTACGAATATAATTATAAAAAGAAATAACTATTAATTAAATAATTAACAATTATGGAAGTCAAAGTGAATCATGTGAATGAACCATCATGGATTGAGTTTACCGTAACTACCAAATTACCTCAAAATTTGCAGCCTTTGCAAGAGATGGCGCACAATTTGTGGTGGGTGTGGAATACCAATGTAAAAGAACTGTACAAGAGTATTGATCCCGAATTATGGAAAGAGTTACGTCATAATCCCATTTTTTTGTTGGAAAAGATAAAATCCGAACGGTTGAGACAAGTGTCGGAAGATGAAAAGTTTTTAGCCAATTTGGATAACGTTTATGCAGAATATAAAGCATATATTAATGCACAGCCAAATGAAAAGATCCCTTCAGTAGCTTATTTTAGTATGGAGTATGGGCTTACGGATCATTTAAAAATTTATTCGGGAGGTTTGGGCGTTTTAGCCGGAGATTATTTAAAAGAGGCTTCTGATTGTAAAGTGGATATGACAGCCATCGGTTTTCTTTATCGTTATGGATATTTTACACAAACATTGTCGGTAGATGGTCAGCAACTGGCCAATTATGAAGCACAGAATTTCAATCGTTTGCCTATCAATCCATTACTTGACGAAAAAGGTTCGCAAGTGATTGTAGAAGTACCTTATCCGGAACGACTTATTTATGCCCGTGTATGGAAGGTTGCGGTAGGCAGAGTAGCTCTTTATTTGTTGGATACCGATTTTGAAATGAATAGCGAATTTGATCGTTCTATTACGCATCAACTGTACGGTGGAGACTGGGAAAACCGTATTAAACAAGAAGTGTTGTTGGGCATTGGCGGTATGTTGACACTGAAAAAATTAGGTATCAAAAAACAAGTTTACCATTGTAATGAAGGTCATGCAGCATTGATTAATGTACAACGTTTGGTTGATTATGTTCAAGATGAGAAACTCTCTATTTCGGAAGCATTGGAATTAGTACGTGCAAGCTCACTTTATACAGTGCATACTCCGGTTCCTGCCGGTCATGATAGTTTTGATGAAGGATTGTTTGGTAAATATATGTCCGAATATCCTGCAAAGTTGGGCATTTCGTGGGCAGAACTGATGGATATGGGACGTGAGAATCCCGGCAGTAATGAAAAATTCAGTATGAGTGTGTTTGCCTGCAATACTTGTCAGGCTGTCAATGGCGTGAGTTGGTTACACGGCAAAGTGTCGCAAGAGATGTTTAATCCTATTTGGAAAGGGTATTTTCCCGAAGAATTGCATGTCAGCTACGTAACGAATGGTGTGCATTTGCCGACATGGGCGGCTTCTGAATGGAAGGCTCTTTATGAGAAAACTTTTGGAATGGATTTTTATTCCGATCAGTCCAATATGAAAATTTGGAAACAAATTTATACGGTTCCCGATGAGGAAATTTGGAATACTCACATGGGATTGAAGAATAAACTTATCGACTATATTCGAACACAATTTCGTGACAGTTGGCTAAAAAGTCAACAAGATCCGTCAAAAATCATGTCTGTATTGGAAAGAATTAATCCTAATGCTTTGATTATCGGTTTCGGACGTCGTTTTGCTACTTACAAACGTGCACATTTACTTTTTACCGATTTGGAACGTTTGGAGAAGATAGTAAACAACCCGAATTGTCCTGTACAGTTTCTATATACCGGTAAAGCTCATCCTGCTGATGGAGGCGGTCAAGGTTTGATTAAACGTATTATTGAAATTTCACGTATGCCTCAATTTCTTGGTAAAATTATTTTCCTTGAAAATTATGATATGCGTTTGGCAAAACGTTTGGTATCAGGTGTGGATATTTGGTTGAATACTCCTACACGACCATTGGAGGCATCGGGAACTTCCGGAGAAAAAGCACAAATGAATGGTGTTTTGAATTTCTCTGTACTTGATGGATGGTGGCTCGAAGGTTATGTAAAAGGTGCCGGTTGGGCATTGACCGATAAACGAACTTACGACAATCAGTCTTATCAAGACCAATTGGACGCAGCTACTATTTATACCATGCTTGAGAATGAGATTATTCCGCTGTATTTTGCAAAAAACACTAAAGGATTTTCGCCGGAATGGATTCAAGTAATCAAAAAATCTATTTCTGAAATTACACCACGTTTCACGACAAAACGCATGATAGATGATTATATAGAACGTTTCTATTCTAAATTGGCCAAACGTTCTGCAATGCTTCAATCTGATCATTTTGCCAAAGCGAAGGAAATAGCGGCATGGAAAGCTAATATTGCTCGTCATTGGGACACGATATCGTTAGTATCGCTGGAGATGAAAAATTTGACAACCGGATCGGCTGTGTTGGGCGATATGTATGAAGCGACAGCGGTTATTGATACCCATGACTTAAGGGATAATGGCATAGGTATTGAACTTGTTTCGACCTGTCAGGATGACCATCAGCATACACATATAGCCGATGTAAAAGAATTTGACCTTGTTAAACGTGATGGCTCGTTGCTGTATTTCAAAATGAATTATCAATTATATCAGGGAGGAACGTATAAATATGCCTTCCGTATGTTCCCAAAGAATGCCGATTTACCCCACCGAATGGATTTTTGTTATGTGCGCTGGTTACAACGTACCAATTAAATTGGCAATGATTCTATAGCAGAAGAAACCGTAGAAATGCGGTTTCTTCTGCATTAAAGTATTTGCGTTTCTTTCTTGGTAATCGAAGGTTTCTTGTTCTTTCGATTTCCAGATATAAAAAATGGGGTCGTATTTTCTACGACCCCATTTTTTATGAATTATCTTCGGTGAAAATTATTCTTTTACAAATTTAGAGGTGTGTGTACCTGCAGCATCTCTAACCGAGATAACATAGATACCTGCACTTAAATCTTTTACATTAATACCTGCAGCAACAGAAGCTGCATTATAGTTGGCAACGGTTCTACCCATTACATCCATAATGGCTACAGTAGCGTTGGCATCCATGTTTTCTACATACAGCATATCTTTTGCCGGTGTAGGGTAGATAGATAGTGTATTATTGGCTTTTACATTATTTACGCCAACATAGGGCCCGTAAGTTACGACCGGATAGATAGCTAATGATCTTGCAATTGTATAATCTACTCCAAAAGCTTGATAGTAGAGAAGTCTATAATATTCTCCTTCACTTGTCCAAGCATCTTCGTCGTTCCAGCTCAGATAAACAGAATATGGTCTCCAATAGCTTGTAGGCAGAGCATTGCCATTACCACGGTCGAGGCAGTAAAGTTGAATATAATTGTTTTCCAAACTGCATGTTAAAGTATCCGGTTGTACCAAATCAATGGTAATGAAGTATTGACCTGTTACATTGACAGGCTTATCAAATGTAACATTAATAAACTTGCCGGGAGCCTCTACATATGTACCTGTACCTAAAAACTCTGTATAGGTCATTGTTTTACGACCGAGTTCTTTTGTATCATCAGGGATGAGAATGGGTTCTCCTCCTGCACCTTCTCCTGCTTTCGAACCTAACACACGGAATGTAATGATAGAATCGGCGTAGTCTTCAAAGTAGCTTTCATAAACACCTATATTAAAAGCAGAAATAGAAGCCTCTTCGTTTTGATCTAAGTGGTTGTATCCTTCTGCATAGCTCATTTTGTATTTTTTGCTTACATTAAAGCCTATAGAGTTTGCAACTTCGTCAGGATTGAAGTTCATAAGGAGATCTGTAGTTCCTGCCGGAGCTTTAACAAATCCCTTATAAAGCCATACTGCTGTAGTGTCGCCTTGTGTGCTGGCGGCTTTTACGCTTACAATAGCATCTACGGTTTCAGGGAAAGTTACAAGCATGACATTCGTAGAATCCTCATAAGCTGCTTGTGCTCCTGTAATTGTCCAATCGTATTCAGTTGCAAAAGTTGCATCTACATTTATGGCAAGTTCTGCAGAGTCGGTAGGTAGATACAATGTGGCTACATCAGCGGTAGCACTCCATGCTCCGTTATGTAACGCCATGGTGTTGCCCGTAATTTTTGGGGCAGGAATTTGAGGCTCAACAGTAGTAATGCGGAAGAGGTCCATAGCTGCAAAGAACTGATCTTTAGGTACATTGTGGTTAAATCCAAAATAATAGGTACCTGTAGTTGGAACAGTAAATGTTTTTTTCAGCAATGTCCATTCATCATAAGCTTGGAAGTTTGCCCCTGAATTGTCAATCAATACAGTTGTTTGGGCAGCTGTTGTATTTGATGTTCCCATGGTTATGGTAAAATCATCATTTCCGTAAGCATCTGTGGCAATAAAGAATGCAGATACCCAATACGTTGTGCCGGCTGTTAACTCAACACTTTTTGATATAGCCCATACGTTTACTGCTTCATCGGGGTCATAATCGGCTACCAAATACATTGTTCCGGAAGCAGCCGGTATTGAACCCGTATTTGATTTTGGGTTTTCAGCAACATAAATACCGTAAGCATCTTCGCCGGCACCTGGTGTTTGAATTAAAGTCCAAGTATTTTCAGCGTCTTCAAAATCCTCCACATAAATAACACCTTCTTCTGTTTTTGATAGAGGAGTAATTGCAGTAGCTGCTTTAATATTAGGCAGCATAATGCTTTGTTCAGAACGGAGGCTTTTTACGGCAGCTCTTTTCTGAGGAACTATCGCCATGGCTGTAATACAGCAGGCGAGCAACAAACTTAATGAATAGATTTTTGTTCTCATCTTTTTCGTTTTTTAAGTTAATAAATAAGTAAATAACAAGATTAGTATAATTTAAATTCTTCTACAAATAAACTTTTTGCAACCTTAGGATTAGAATTATCAAGATGTCGGATGCCAATCCATACTTTTTTACGTTCGTAAGACATTGGAATCTTTGCTGTACGTATAACATAACGTTCTGCGTCCGATGGAGCTTCTGTTTGATTGCCGGCAAATTTGAATGTCATAGAATCAATAATGGAAACAATAGATGTGTCATCGCAATTATCTATTGTAATACTATCGGTAGCAACAACAATGGCAAAGGTATGTTGACAACCTTCTTTAGTAATGGCTGTCGGATAAATGAGGTAATCAACCCGCATATCGATACCCATGATTTGCCCGGGTAAGACCATCAAGTTGCCTCGTTTCAATATTGTTGGCCCTTTTTTTATCGTCGATTCGTAGCCGGTAGCACCTTTTTCTTTGTTTGCACCGGGGCGTTTAAGATTGTATGAAGGAAGAAAATTATTACCTTCGCCTTCTTTGTTGATAAAAAACCAACCTGCCTGTGCCCATTGTTCTTGAGTAGCCGTTTTCCCTTTTAAATCAACAATGGGGGCATATTTGAGTGAATCAGTACTGAATAATTGTTCATTACCGCAGGTTAACCCGTCATAATTAATAGCAAATGTGGTACATACGTATTCTTTCTTTTTTTGCAAAGCAGTAGAAATAGCGATTAATTCGTTACTGTCTTTACATGACAACACATTATCTGCAGGAATGGCTCCTGCCAGCATGGCGGCTTTTACGGAACCGTATTTGGTAAACGTATCGGCTTCGCAGTATATAAATCCGTAATCGGCCAAGTTGCCAGTGTTGTCTATGTTGCCGCTAAAGCGGGCTTTTGTCATGTAAATGTCTGCGTCATTGGTGGTAACTCCTGTCGGTAAGTTTTCGGAATTGATGGGATAATCATAATCACTTTTTACCAAACTCTTTTCGCAGGCACATAAACTAATGGCAACTAAAGCTATAATGACCCCTTTTAGTTTAAAATTATGTTTCATTTTGTTCTGTTTTTATCGGTTATTTATTGTTTTCTTCTTCCGAAATAAATTCGTTTTCTTGAATTTCACGTAATGGAATTTGATATGTCCAGCGCACATCTCCGGCATCTACTTTCAATAAACCGTCAGGTTTTCGGTGGTTGCTTCCGCTATAAGTACGGTCCATACCTCGGTGCAGACGTTTTAAGTCAAAATAGGAGAATCCTTCTCCCCAAAGTTCAATACGGCGTTGTAGTAAAATATCTTCTACCGTAACATCTTCTTTAGGTTCCCATGTATCAAAACGATTGTCCATTAATTCGTGCATAACGGTAGTGGCTTCCGGCAGTTTATTTTGGCGCGCCAAAGCTTCTGCTTCAATCAGAACCATTTCTGCTGCACGCATATACATATAGTCCTGAGTCCATGCACCATCCCACCCAAATTTTAAATTAGCGTATGCCAATTTTGCGCCGGCTTGTGTCTGATTATTGTCAGGTTGAGAGCCATTGAAAAGTTTATTACGATAATCGTTAGTAGGAATTTTTTCGTATAATTGTTTGTCAATTAAGCGTGCTGCATAGTTAAGACCGGCATATCCGGGCGATAGATTCGATATATGAGAAAAGAATGAGGCATAAACAGTACTTGTTTCCGAATTATGGTCAAATCCCCACATCCAATCGGATAGATTGACATCCATAAAACCGGAATATAAATCGGTTTTAGATAACATTTTATAATTTTGACGTGCGGCATTTGCCATGGTGGCGGCATTTGCCCAATCACCTACCATCAGATAATAGCGTGCTAACAATCCTTGGGCAACTTGTTTGTTAATATTCATCTTTGTAGAACGGTTGTAGCCATCCAACAGAGTGATAGCAGTTTCCAAGTCTTCTTTTATCATATCCAATACAGCACCTACGGTATTACGTGAGCTATTGGTTGTTTTTGATGTTTCCATACTTGCATACATCATAGGAACTCCCGGTAGATCGCGGTTTATTTTTGCACCGTTGATATCAGGTTCTCCTGTAAACGGATTTTGGAAAATCTGAATCAGATACATATAACAATAAGCGCGTATGGCATAAGCCTGACCTATGTATTTTCGTATAGGAGAATTTGGATTTGCTTTAATTGCCTCAATATCCACGACATCAAGAACATCATTATTTACCTGCGAAATAGGTGTGTATAAATTCAGCCATGTGGCGTAAGAACGACGATAATTTTGCAAACGAAAGTCTAATGTATAGTCGTATGTAAACCAGTGCACCTTATTTTGTACAATATCTTCGGTCATCATATCTGTAGAATGCAGAATTGCCATTAACGAAAATGTATCATGCTCATCAACCTCTGTTGCTAAATAGGCATAAGTTCCGGCTAAGGTAGAACCCAAAATATCAGGATTTTCCTTTACTTTTTCTCTATACTCTTCTTTGGTCATGGAACTTGTTCCTTTTACAGACAAATAATCTTCTGTACATGATGCCAGCGAAGTGGCAATGATTCCAATGATTAATAGTTTATTTATCAGTTTCATATCTGTTTATTTTACAATTGTTTGTTAATAATTAAAATCCTAAAGAAATTCCACCCGAAACGGTACACATGGCAGAGAAATTATAGCCAACCGTGCCACTGAAATTTTGTCGAGGATCCAATCCTTTACGTGCAGAAGCTAATGCTAAATTATCACCTACAATATATAAACGTAAAGTGCGAATCTTTGCTTTTTCCATCCATTTTTTTGGGAATGTGTAACCCAATGTAATATTACGTAAACTGAAATAACTTGCAGAGGTTAACCAGCGATCGGAAGATTCGGCAATGGTCTGCTTACCTTGAACAACTTTTGGAACATTGGTGGTTGTGTTAGTTGGTGTCCAGCGTTTGAAAATGTCTTTGTGCCAGTTGGTTCCATATTCACTGCAATCCATTAATGATGCGTAGTTGGAATCATATACGTAACCGCCGATTTGGAAAGCGGTTTGTATGCTCAAATCGAATCCGTAGGCTTCCAAAGAGGTAGAAATACCACCATAAACATCGGGGATTGCCGATTTTCCCAAAACTTGTTGAGACGCATAACCGGTTTCGGATACCCAGTAGGTGCCATCTTCCAATTGACCGTATTCCAAACCTGCAACTTTTGCAAATGATTCGGGATCATAATTTTCTTCGTCAACCGTGTACATTGGCAATCCATTGTTGGCATTTACTCCAAGGTAATGGTAATCGTAGAAATCGTATAACGAACCACCAATTGAACGCCAGTATCTTCCCGTGTTATAACCGCCATCTTTTTCAATATAAGATGCTTTGTTGTTTGGCAGACGGGTCATGGCATTTTTATAGCCTGTTAGATTTAATCCCAAATTCCATTTTACCTGACGGGTTTTTACTAAAGTGGCATCAATTTGTACTTCCATACCTATATTGCGCATGTCCATCTCGTTGGAATATATCCACGCAGGACTTCCGGAAGATAATGGTAATGGTTTGGTATTAAGCATATCTTTGGTTTCTTTAATAAAGAAATCGGCTTCAATATTCAACCGGTCAAATAATCCCAATTCAAATCCGGCATTGAAGTTGTTGCTCTTTTCCCAAGTTAAATCGGGATTTCCACGGTAAGAGAAAGAGGGCGAAGGCAGACCATTAACACGTGTAAATGCGTATTGGTCATAATAAGGTGTGGCGCCTACTCCAAGTGCATCATTTCCCTGTGTACCATAGCTGGCTTTAATTTTCAGATTGTGTACAGATTCTACATCTTTTAACCACGATTCTTCTTTCAAACGCCATGATGCACCAACTGACCAAAAGTGTCCCCAGCGAACTGAAGGGTCAAAATTGGAAGAACCATCGCAACGGTAAGAAGCCGAAACATAGTATTTATCGCCGTAATCGTATTCTACGCGGCTTAAAAAACCTTGAATTTTGTAAGCTGAAGTGTAAGATTCTAAAGCATCAATTGTTCCGGCGTTAGCAAATTCAGGATTGTCTTTCAAATAGAATTGCGACATAGAACCATATAAGGTTTCAGAATTATCCTGTTTGTATTCATGACCAACTAAAACATTCAACTCATGATCACCAAATTCACCTTTATAAGTTAGTAACTGGTTAGTATTCAAAGCTCCGTAACGTTGTGTGGCCTTTGTTCCACGTCCGTTAACATTGGCAGCATCGCCACCTATAGGAGTCATAAATTCGGTTTGGCTCAAATTAAATACATCATAACCGGCGTTTACTTGAAATTTGAAATCTTTCAGGAATGTAAATTCTAAAAATCCGTGCAAACTCAAGTTGTCATTTATATAACGGTAAATATTTGCCTGCATGGTAGCCATGGGGTTTTGTTCTCCGGCATACGGACGATTGTATAGTGTACCAAAATCATATTGCTTGTTGCCGTCTGCATCCAATATCGGATTTCCTTGTTTGTCGTATAGATAAATAGGGTAGATAGGTGCAATCTGTTGTGAGAACATAAACATATTAGAATAATTGCTTTCTAATGAAGGAGCATCCATGCTGGTGTGTGCATAGGCAGCGTTGATGCCGGCTTTAAACCATTTGGTTACTTCGGAATCGATTTTGGCGCGTGCCGAAAAACGATCGAAGCCGGAACCTTTAACATAACCTTGATCATTAAGATAACCAGCAGACATATAATACGTAGTTTTGTTGGCTCCACCACTTAAATTAAAGTTATATTCTTGGCGTAAACCTTTTTGAAACGGGTCTTTTGCCCAACTGTCCGCCCATTTGTAGTTGGTTGCATTCGGATTGATGCGTCCGGTCGTTGGATCAACCAGTTGATTATCGGCTATACCGCTATAAATATTGTATGCAAGATCTTTTATCAAATCGTTGGAGGCATTTACACCTGCACTCATATAATTATATCCGGATGAAAGATATTTGTTGCGAATAGATTCCCAAGACATTTCGTAATAATCGGCTGGGTCGGTAATAATATCGTAAGTAGGTACGCCACGCATATTTCCGCCCACACGGGCATCAAAATTAACCTCAATTTTCCCAGATGTCCCTTTTTTTGTGGTAATAAGAATAACGCCGTTGGAACCACGTGCACCATACATAGAGTTGGCAGCTGCATCTTTTAAAACTGTTAAATCGGCAATATCTTGTGTTGGGATAGAGTTTAATGATCCTTCGTAAGGAATACCGTCCACTACAATTAATGGGCTTTGCGAAGCGGAAATAGATCCGATACCGCGAATACGGATAGCTGCAGACTCACCCGGTTGTCCTGAACTTGCTGCAACTTGTACGCCGGAAACAGCACCTTCCAATGACTGAGAAACGTTTGATACCTGCATTTTTTGAATATCCTTCCCTTTTACGGATTGGGCAGCTCCTGTAAATGCTTTTTTTGTGGTTTGACCATAAGCAGTCATAACAACTTCGTCCAATTCGGAAGCATTTACTTCCATTTTGATTGTCATGCCGTCTTTAGCCTCTACTTCAACAGTCTTTAAACCAATGTAAGTTATAACCAAAATTTTTGCCTCTTTAGGCATAGAAACGGAGAATTTTCCGTCAACATCGGAAATCGTTCCAAGGGTAGTTCCCTTGACTAAGATAGACGCCCCAATAACCGGTTCGTCGTCTTCAGCCGTTAATACGGTTCCCGAAACATGTTTGTTTTGCCCATAGACAAATGATGCCGTCAGCAAACAAACTACAAACATAAATTTCTTCATAAAAAATCGCTTTGGGTTTTAGATTTTAATTATTAATGTATATAAAGTATAAATAAGCACAGATATTTATCTTGAACTTGCAAAGTTATGCAGATAACAATAAAGTTCCAAAAAAATATCGTTTTTTTATTTCCGGTGAAATATGTGTTTGTAATTTTTGTGGCAAGAAAAAAACGATTAAATTTATAGCGATATATAAATCATTGATTATTAAATGTTTATATGTTTATTTGAATTATGAAAAAGAATAAAACAAAAGGTGTTTGTTGAGTTTAAAAACGATATTTTTGCGCCTCAAAGAGTAACAAAAAATATTTTTTTTTGTCAAAAAGTAAATGAAGGTCATTTTTTAACACTTTTTTTTGCAATAATATAACAACTCTTGCGTTCGCAATGCCTTTGGTTTTATATCCGAAAAGTTGTTTTTGGGTTGAAAATAGTTGAGGTTCAACACTTTTTGCTTACAAATTGAAAGTACTTTTGTTATAAGGGCTTTTTTCTAACTTATTTCTGCTCATTGTTTGTGATGGTTTATATTAGTTACAGTTGTTAATGCAGCTATGGACAGTGCCGTCTTGGAAAACAGTTTCTATTGTGTCCCCTTGTTTGAGAAGTGTTTTTGATGTAACAATATGTCCGTTTTTCAAAGTTAATGTATAACCTTTTTTGAGCAAATTTTCCGGATTTAGCAGATAAATAGTGTTTTGAAACGTGTTTAAATGGTGATTTTCTGTCATTATTCGTTTTTGGCAGGCATTTTTTAATAGGATCAGTTGCGTTTGTAACAGTTCATGCTGATGGTTCGAAAAAAATCGTATGGTGTGTACCAATCTTAATTCTTGTTCACGGATGTTTTGATGAGATGTCAACAAAAGATTTTGTACTGTATCTATTAGTCTGTGAGCGGTTTCGTTTAAATTTTCTTCTGTCTGATTTATGATGTTAATCAAAAAATCGGCCACAGCGGTAGGTGTTTTTACATTTTTATAGGCGACAGCGTCTAATACGCTATTATCTCGTTGATGTCCAATTCCGGTAATTATTGGTAATGGAAATTGTGCACAATGTGCTGCAATGGCATAATTGTCAAAAGCGGTCAATTCTGCTGTTGCACCACCGCCACGAATAATGACAACGACATCAAATAAGTCGATATGTTCGTAAATTTTACCAAGTGCCTGAATGATAGATTTCTCGGTAGAATCTCCTTGCATAACGGCAGGAAATAGATGATAATAAAATTGGTAATGAAAAGCGTTGTGTGACAGTTGATCCACAAAATCGCCATAACCGGCAGCAGTTGCAGATGAAATAATAGCAATTCTGTTTGGTATTGTGCTGATTATTAATTGTTTGTTCATATCTGCGACACCATCGTCTGTCAGGCGTTGTAGTATTTCCATTTTACGTTTGGCTGCCTCACCAATTGTGTATGATGGCTCAATATCTTTAATTTGCAGGCTTAAACCGTAGATTTCATGAAAATCATATATGCACGCTATCAAAATTGAAACGCCCGGAGAAAGTGCAATTCCCGTATTTTCTTCAAAGTAAGGCTTTAATAAACGATAAGTAAATGAAAAAATGACAGCTTTTTGGCGAGCTATAATTTTGTCGTTTTCTTTTTCTATCAATTCTAAATAGCAGTTGCCGTTGGCATTTTCGTGCACCTCGCATATTTCAGCCCGTACCCAAACAGGTGAAGAAAATGTATCACGAATGACGCCTTTTAACCGAAGTGACAATTCCGAAAGAGAACAAGATACTATGTTTGGAGAGTCTGTCATTATTGTTTGATGAGTTTTTCCAAATAAGTGTTGTTTTGATTTTGAACTCTTATGCAATAAATCCCTTGTGACCAATTTGCACAATTGATAACACACTGATGTGATATTTGTTTTGTTTGCCACATTGTACGTCCTGATATATCTGTGATTTCGATATGGTAGAAATTATTATCCGGTAAAAGGATTGTAACAGATTGCTGCACAGGATTCGGATAAATGGAGAGTTGTGTAATTTTTGTTTGCGAATTTTGTGTCGAAGGAGCATAATAAGCAGTTACCATATCAGGAATGCCATATCCGATGTTGTTGTCGGGATTTTTGGCTTGTGATGCGTGTTGACAGATAAGTTTAATAAGTTCTATGTTATTCAGTTTTGGTAATGCCTGCCATAGACAAAGTGCAGCACCTGCCATAATTGGTGTGGAAAAGGAAGTCCCGTTGCCGTAAAATGGTTCGCCTTCATAATTAATCAAGGCTGCCAAAGAACCCATGGCGCAAACTTCCGGTTTAATTCTGCTGTCCGATGTTGGTCCAAAAGAGCTGAAAGAACTTTTTTGGCGCGCGGCATCCACACTGCCGACGGTAAGAATACTGTCGGCATCGCTCGGCATGGTAATGTAATGCCAACTGCTATTACCTTCGTTGCCGGCACTGTTTAATACCAAGATACCTTTTTGTGCGGCAATAGTGGCTACAATGCTGTTTCGCGCTGTTTTACCGTTTAAGTCCTGATAGGTAAAATTTGTGGACGTGTCATCAAATTGACTGTAACCTAATGAAGAAGTAATTGCATCAACACCTGCGCTGTCCGCAAATTCAACGGCGGCTACCCAGTTGTCGATTTCCAATAATGACTCGGTGCTATCCTCCTCGGTTCGCAGTAGCCAACACGATGCATTGGGAGCACTACCTAAATAACGTTCTGACAAACAGCCGACTATGGTAGATAACACATACATTCCGTGTCTGTCCTCAGCGTAAATGTCCGAATTTTCATCGACAAAATCTTTTGTTCCTAAAAGTTGTCCATTGGAACGGAACTGCTCGAAAGCAGGATTTTCATTTACTTTATAAAATCCTGCGTCAATAACGGCAATGTGCATATTGTTGCCTTTAAATCCTAATGTGTGCAGAGAATCTAATCGTAACATTTGTATTTGTGTGGCTGCGGCACCATAATTTTCTGTTATTTTGTTAACTGTTTTGATAATGGTGCTTTTGGTATTGTTTAACAACTTTGTTTGTTGAGAATATTTGACGAATGGAAGTGCGCGAACTTGTGCCATAACGGTTGTGTCTGAAGCTAAAAATGTTGCTCCGTTCAGCCAGCGTGATGAATGTTTGAGTGTCAGTCCTAAATTTGTAATAGATTGAATATAATTTTTATGGACGGGGAAGTCCGAAGTGTCGATGGCTATGGTATGCGTAGTACGTCGATTGATGGCTCGTTCGGAGAGAAATTCCGAAGGTCGTTTTGTCGAGTAGGCACACGGATTACCTTTGTCGGTAAATTGCACGAAATAGTAGGCTTGCGAAAAGCAAGTTACCGTAGCGAATAAACTTAAAAAGATAATTATTGCTTTTTTCATTTTATAAATCCTCCTCCCAATACATGGTTGTTTTGATACAGAACCACCGACTGCCCCGGAGTTACGCCCCAAACAGGTTGTGCGAAAGAGAGTTTTAATATGCCGTCGTTATAAGTGGCAGAGGCTTCCACTGCCTGACTTTTATATCTGATACGTGCCAAAATAGAATTATTTGTTTGCAACAAATTTTCATCAACCAAACGACACTTATCTGCTTCTAAAGTATTGGTTAGCAGATCATCATGAGCTCCCAAAACAACTTCGTTTTTTTCTGCATTAATGGCTGTTACATACTTTGGTACGCCGAAAGCCACACGCAAACCTTTTCGCTGACCGATGGTATAATTATGGAAACCTTGATGTTGCCCGATAACCTTTCCATTGGCATCAATGAAATTTCCCGAATGGCAGCGTTTGGCAAAGTCGGGGACATTTTGTGCCAAAAAAGTACGGTAATCGTCATTTGGAACAAAACAGATTTCCTGACTTTCAGCTTTTTTTGATAACTTTTCAAATCCTTTTTCAAAAGCAATTTGTCGCACTTCCTGTTTGGTCAGATTTCCTAATGGGAAGATAGTATGCGCCAAATTTTGTTGTGTGAGCATCCACAAAAAATAGGTTTGGTCTTTATGTATATCTTTAGCTGTCGCTAAAAAATAGTATCCGTTTTCTTGCTCAATTTGTGCATAGTGACCTGTGGCAATATAATCACAATTCAGTTCGGTGGCTTTGGCAGTCAATTCTCCCCATTTTATGTGCGAATTGCATAATACACATGGATTTGGTGTGCGTCCCCGCATATATTCGTCCATAAAATTTTGTATTACGGTAGCTCGAAAAGTGTTGCGGAAATCGACGATGTGATGTTCAAATCCCAGACGTTCTGCATTTTGTTTTGCCTCCATAATGGAGTCTATGCTACAGCAACCTTTTTCTTTTGCCAAACAGCTTTCTGTTATACTGTCGAAAGTGCGAAAGGTAACACCAACCAAATCGTAACCTTGCTCTTTTAACAACATAGCAGCCACAGTACTGTCTATTCCACCACTCATGGCTATTAAAACACGTTTCTTTTTGCCTGAACTCATCGGATAATTTTTTACAAAGTTAATGGTTTTGTGCGATTATCAGTGCTGCTTTTACAAAAAAATCATGTTTATATGAAAAGTTTGAGTAAAGTATATTTGTTTTTTTTGAATGCATAAAATTGTGCGTTACATACTATTTTTACTATTTTTGTGTTCGAAAAATCAGATAAAATGGAAATAATTTTTTTAGGAACGGGAACATCGACCGGTGTGCCTGAAATAGGTTGTCAATGTGCGGTTTGTCAATCGAATGATGTGCGAGATAAACGGTTGCGTTGTTCGGTTTTGGTTAAAATGCGAGGAAAAAACATATTACTTGATTGCAGCCCTGATTTTCGACAGCAAATGCTGTTACAACCGTTTGAAAAGTTAGACGGCGTATTGCTGACTCATGAACACTATGACCATGTTGGCGGATTGGACGATTTGCGACCGTATTGTCGTTTTTGTGATGTGCAAGTGTATGCTGAATCGAATGTGTGTGAGGCTATTCGTACACGATTGCCCTATTGTTTTCGAGAAAACAGATATTCGGGTACACCAAATTTAGAGCTTAACCCCATTTCGTTGGAGCCATTCATAATTGAGGGAGTGGAGATTTTACCTATTCGTTTAATGCATGGGCATTTGCCTATTGTTGGTTTTCGTATAGGTAATATGGCTTATTTGACTGACGTGTTGACTATTCCCGAAACTGAATATGAAAAATTACATAATTTAGATTATTGCTGTCCGGTAAAACTTTTTTACAATAAAAATTTAGGCTGAACTCCTTGTTTGGAATTCAGCCTTTTTTCTTTCCTTTGTATGTACCACCAAACAACGAAAAGATATGGGCAAAAGTACAC
>JAQUTW010000009.1:0-58589 GCA_028694215.1 Paludibacteraceae bacterium
GGTGTAGTTCCATTTTTCACGCAGCACCATATTTTGTGCAGAAAGATATCCAAATCCTAAAACACAAATCAGAAAAAGTGTAGTCAATCGTTTCATATTCTGTCGTTTTTTTAATGTTTTTAATCCCGCAAAAATAATTCCAAAAATTAGAAGAATATACCAGCCGTTGCCTACCGGAATTGGATCAGGCAGTGGGTCAAATTCACCATCATCGTCATTGCCTCCCGGGTCGGGAGTGTCACCACCACCGAAACCTTTTGAATAATCGAAAGGCTGCGAAGGAGTCAGGTCCGGAGTGGAATAAAATGTTCCGAATACATCTTCCATACGATTGTCGGTTTTGGTTAATTGTTCCTGTTGGGGAGATAAACTATTGGCATACAAGTTGTTAAAACTTACAAATAAAAAAATAACGATAAAAATAAAGGAAAGATTCTTAATTTTTTTCATATTCTTGCGGTTGGTTTATGTATTTTTTTAAACAAAAAAGGTGTTTATATACATTTAGCTTGCAAAGATACAATATTTATTTATATAAAACAAGTTTTAACTGTTAATTTTTTTTGCAAAAAATAATGCTTTTTTTTGAGCATATAAAATTTTATGACATGGTCGCTTTCAATGGTATTTTTTGCTTTAATAGTGCTTGGTTTTGGCAATAAAAATATTTGCCACGCGTTTTTCTTTTGTTGTTTTTAAAAAAAAGCGTACTTTTGCAATTTAAAAGATGAAACCATTCATGATTTATATCCGACGTTGTCTGTTACTTGTTCTGTCTTTGTCTTTGGTGGCGTGCAGCAATTATCAGAAGTTGATGAAAAAAGCATCACCTGAAGATAAATATGCTGCTGCGAAGGATTTTTTGCAGGAAAAAGACTTTATGCGTGCTTCTACTTTATTGGAAGATGTGTCGTCGTATTATCGTGGAACAGGTGCCGCCGAAGATGTTTTGTTTTTTATGGCAGAGGCATATATGGGTCAGAAAGATTATTATTCTGCAGCAGAATATTACAAGGCGTATATGAAAAATTACCCTCGTGGAAAATTTGTAAAAGAGAGCCGCTATATGATTGCCGTTTGCTATTATTCCGATTCTCCCGATGCGCGTTTGGATCAGTCGTCCACCGAAAAGGCGATTGATGCTTTCTCCGATTATATCGAATTTTATCCTACCGACAGTCGGGTAAAAGATGCTTATCTGCATATTGCAGAAATGCAGGACAAATTGGCTTATAAAGGTGTTTTAAATGCTAAATTATATTTTAATTTGGGCATTTATTTAGGCAATAATTATCGCTCGGCTATATTGACTGCTCAAAATGTGCTGAAAGATTATCCCGAAACGAAATACCGCGAAGAATTATCGTTTTTAATATTAAATTCTAAATACAAAGAGGCGGCTTACAGTGCTTCCCAAAAACGCAAAGAACGTTATAGTGAAGTAATAGACGAATATTACAATTATTCGAATGAATTTCCGGACGGGAAACATATTAATGCAGCTAATCGTATATTTAAAGAGTCGAAAAATATTTTAAAATAAATAATAAAATTATGAATTACAACAAGACAGTTCCAACCAACACAGTTACGCGTGAAATGAATCAGTTGTGCAGTCAGGTTGGCAATGTGTATGAAACAGTACGCATCATTGCAAAACGTGCTAATCAGATTAGCGTTGAAACGAAGCAGGAATTAGAGAAAAAGTTACAGGATTTTTCTTCTGTATCGGATAATATGGAAGAAGTTTTTGAAAATCGCGAACAGATAGAAGTTTCTCGCTATTACGAGAAAATGGCAAAGCCGACATTATGTGCCATCTACGAGTTTGAACACGATGAGGTGTATTACAAAAATCCGGCAAAAATAGACACGCAAAGCGTTAAGTAATAGTAGCTGTTTTTTAGGACAACAAACCTTAAACAAGGATTGTTGCCTTTTTTTATAATTTCTACCGAAATGTATTGATCATGTATGAACAATTATCCCATTTGGATAATATCCAATTAAATTTTTCGGCAGCCGGACAACATGCCATAAATATAGTATTGGCATTTGTTATGTTTGGTGTCGCATTAGGTATAAAACCACGTCTGTTCAAAGATGTTTTCGTGAAACCTAAATCGGTACTTGTTGGATTGCTGTCGCAATTGGTGGCATTACCATTGGTAACTTTTTTGTTGATTGTGGCTTTACGTCATTATCTTACACCAATGGTGGCAATGGGTATGATTTTGGTGGCTGCCTGTCCCGGTGGCAACATTTCCAATTTTATGACACAATTTGCCAAAGGAAATACAGAACTTTCTATTTCACTGACGGCAATAACCACTTCACTTGCAATAGTGTTGACCCCCGCGAATTTTGCTTTGTGGGGAGGCTTGTATGTTAATTTTGTAAATCCTGAAGCAAGTATGGCTTTACGCGAATTGCATATTAATGTGTGGCAAATGTTTGAAACCGTATTTTTGTTGTTAGGCATTCCGCTGACATTAGGAATGTTAACTTCGCATTATTTGCCCAAGGTAGCAGAAAAATTGCGTCGCCCGATGCAATATTTTTCCATCATATTTTTTATAATTATGGTGCTTTTGGCATTTGGCAACAATTTGGATATCTTCATTCATTATATTTGGTATGTTTTCTTTATCGTGTTGGTTCATAATTTTTTGGCGTTAACGACAGGTTTTTCCCTTGCTTCCGCATTTCAGTTGCCGCCCAAAGACAGACGCACATTGACCATAGAAACCGGCATACAAAATTCAGGATTGGGATTGGTACTGTTGTTTAACTCAAAAATTTTCCCTCCTGATTTAGCTATTGGCGGTATGTTGTTTGTAACGGCATGGTGGGGAGTTTGGCACATCGTTTCAGGTTTGACCATAGCTTCTGTGTGGTCAAAAAAACAATTGTAAACTAATCGTTGTCATTTGTACTGATGAAATCTTTAAATGAATTCTTTTATACGCTTATTCGTGCTTATGCGGATAATCGTTTCAAATTGGCATATAGTCGGGTAGAAATTGTAGGCTTAGAGAATGTTCCTAAAGATGGTGCGGTAATTTTTGCCCCCAATCATACTAATGCCTTAATGGATGCCTTGGCTGTATCTCAAATCAGCGTCCCTCCGATTGTATATGTTGCACGCGCGGATATGTTTCGTAAGCCCTTGCTTGCTAAAATGCTGAATTTTATAAAAATGATGCCGATTGCGCGTATGCGTGATGGAATAAGCAGCTTGAAACGTGATGCAGAGATTATGGAACGTGCTGTGGTCGCGTTAAAATCCGGTCTTGCGTTTTGCATTATGGCAGAAGGAACACAACGTGCAAAACACAGCTTATTACCTTTGGTAAAAGGTATTTTTCGTATTGCTTTGCAGGCTGACGAGTCGATGGGTTCAGAAAAACCGGTTTATATTGTTCCTATGGGTATTGAGTATGGCGATTATTTTCGTTTTCGTTCCACAGTGCTTTTACAAATAGGTAAGCCTCTGTGTGTTACGGATATTGTACGTGCACACTCCGATTTGGGCAAACCGGAACTTATCAATTTGCTCAGGCAAGAATTGGCGGAGGCAATGAAGCAATTGATTTTATATATTCCTGTTGATGACAGATATGAAGCAGTCTTGGAATTGACAACTTTATTAAATCGAGAACAGTGTTGTCTTATGGGTTGTTCAGATTATTTGTTGAAGAATCGTTTGCAAGCTTCCCGTAAAATTGTGGAATGTTGCAGTACAAATACCGCAGAAGTTTCTGAAATGTTAGACAAAGCCAACTATTTTGCAGAGGAACGTAAACGTTTGAAAATAAGTGAAGAAGTGGTGAGGAATCCTGATTTTTCCAAATTTGGATTGGCGGGAAGTATGATACTGTTGATATTGTTGTTCCCGTATTTTGTTTTTTCGGCCGTCATAACATCTCCTGTTACGCTGATGTACAATTATTTGTGCGCTAAAATGAAAGATGTGGAATTTAATAATACCATCCGTTTTGCTGTTACTGCGATAATGGCACCATTTTGGTTGATCACAATTATCTTGGTAGTTGGATTGTGTGTCAATTGGTGGTGGTCGGTAGTGATTACAGTGTTGGCTGTGCCGGCACATAGTTTTTTACACGATTATTTGCATAGTACACGCATTCTGCTATCGAAAATCAAATTGTTGAGAAATAAGAAGTTAAGGAATCTCATTATACAATTGAATTCATTTTATTTAACACTACAAAAATGATGATAAATAAATTATTAATACTGATTGGGGGATTAGTTGTTCCGCTTTTTTTGATGGCTCAAAATCAACCGGCGGTAGTTTACGAAACCATGCAAGAACGTATGGATAGTATATGGTACGAAAATCATAAAGTGGATACAACTAAAATTAAAGATGCCGGTTTTCATGAGATTGTAACAGAGAAAAAAGATACAGCAACAGTGAAAAAGAAAGCTAAAAAAGGGCTTTTTGCAAAAAAGGATACAACGGTTATAAAAAAAGGAATTTCATTTGGTCCGCTCCCTGTGGTGGCTTATGATCAAGACAAAGGATTTCAATATGGTGCGTTGCTTAATTTGTATGACTATGGAGATGGTTCGCACTATCCGCATCCGCGTCAACAGTGGTATATAGAGGCTTCGGCCTACACTAAAGGTACGCAGCAGTATTATTTGACTTACGATACCAAACATTTGATTCCCAATACCCGTATGTCGCTGGCTGCCACCTGTATGTACGATAAAGCGATGGATTTTTACGGTTATAATGGTTATCAGTCTTTTTTTGATGTTGATAATGTTACTTATTGGAAAAAGCAGAAGGATAAAACAGGCATTCAACCACAGTATATGACGGCTTTTTATCGCGTAGAACGTCTATTGGCCTCATTTAAGGCCGATTTTGTCGGTAATATTTGGGATAATAAATTGTTTTGGCAAGGCAGTTATTATTTTAGTTATACGGGCATTCGGTCTATTAATCAAACGAGCATCAATAAAGGAAAAGACAGCGTAGAAATGTTTTATGGTCAGACACTTTTTGAGAAATATCAGGATTGGGGTATTATTCCTAAAGATGAGGGAGAAGGAGGTTTTACCAGTGCTTTGCGTGCAGGTTTGATGTGGGATACCCGCGATTTTGAGGCTGATCCTTCACGCGGTATCTGGGCAGAAGCAAATATTACTGTGGCTCCAAAATTTTTAGGAACATCGCATCCTTACTATCGTTATATGGCTGTTTTTAGGCATTATGTCCCTATCGTGAAAAATCATTTGACATTTGCATATCGTCTTAATTATCAGGGAGCCATTGGTAATTATCTGCCTTATTATGTTATGCCTACTTTCAGTACTATTGGACGTGAGTATGACCGTGATGGAGTGGGTGGTTATCGTACTGTGCGTGGTATTAATCGCGACCGTGTGCTTGGGTTGGACGCTTTCTTTTTTAATACGGAACTTCGTTGGAAGTTTGTCAAATTTATTCTTTGGAATCAAAATATAACATTAGGATTGAATGCTTTCTTTGATGGTGCTATAGTAACGCGTGGTTATGATTTGAGTTACCGTGGCGATATAACAGACGAAAAAAAGATTCAGGAATATAATTATTACATTGATACTTCAAAAATAGATGGCTTGCATATGGCGGCAGGTGGCGGTTTACGCATTATCATCAATCGCAATTTTATTATTGCAGTCGATTATGCCTATCCGTTTAATAAACAAGATGGAACAGGCAGCCTTTATATCAATACGGGATATTTGTTTTAGACAACAATATGTTATAAGGCAAGTTGATAACCTTGAAATTATAAAGCTAACCACAATTCAGGATTTTCGATAGTGGTGTTTTTGTAAATCATCAAATACAGTTCTGTCTTGTTGTCATTTTCACTATCGGTAAATATTTTCCCTATTTTTTGTTTGGTGCTGACTTTTTCGCCTTCTTTTACGTATATTTCCGTTAAATTGGCGTACACAGTGCGGTAAATTCCGTGTTTTACAATGATGGCACTGTTATTACCCGGTATCATAAAACGTTGTGTTACAACACCTTCAAAAATTGCTCGTGCATCAGAATTCGATGTTGTTTGTATGTAAATCCCTTTGTTATTGGTTGTAACATGTTCCAATATCGGATGTGGTTGAATGCCAAAATTACCGCTTATACAACCTTTTTCTACGGGTAATGGAAGTTTTCCTTTGTTTTTTTCAAAATTTCCGGCAATCAATTGTTCTTCCTTACTCATTATGTATTGCGGCTGCTTATTTTCTTGCTCTTTTTTCGTATCTTTAGATGCCTTTTGACGGGCGCGTTCTTCTTCTCGCTTTATTTCTTCAGCAATGAGTTTCTGAATTTTGGCGTTTATTTCGTTGGCTTTCTTTTGCTGTACTTTTTGTTCTTTTTTTAATTTTTGTTCTTTTTGTTTCAAATCGGAATACATTTTATTTTCTTTCGCCTGGTCGGTTTGCAGTTTTTGTGCTTCTTTGGTTTTGTTGTCCATAACTTGTTCTTTGGCAGAAAGGTTGGTTACAAGTTCTTGCTCTTTTGTGGATAATTGAGTTGTCAGTAGTTGAATTTGTTCTACTTGTTTTTTTCTGTAGTCGCCAAATTCTTGCAGATAACGGAATCTTCGGAATGCTTCGGAAAAATTGGAAGCAGAGAAGATAAATAGAATAGGTGAAAAATGTTTACGTCGAATATCAGTGGCGCGAATGAGTTCGGCGTACTCTTGTTTGACTGTATTGAGTTGGCTTTCCAATTCGTTCTTTTCGTTTCTGACGCCATTAATATTTTTTTCTATGGTGTCAATTTCTATCGAAAGATTGTTGATGTAAGTTTGACGTTCGCGAATACTACGTTTAAGGATAGTAATTTTATTAACACTGCCTTGCTTAGACTTTTTTGTTTCTTCCAATAATTTATTGGTTAGGGCAAGTTGTTCCAAAGCCTGCTTTTTTCTGCGTTCCAATTCTTTCATAGATTGAGAGAAACAAGCAGTAAAACAACACAAGAGAACAAGGCAAAAACATAAAAAACGTCGCATCGTGAAAGTTATTTTTAAGGTAATAAATCGGAAAATGTTACTTTTTGGTATCTGTTGGGTGAAAATTCCGGAAAATCTAAAGGTTGATTGAATGTTATTTTATTGATTTTTAAGTCAATAGATAAAACATCTTCTTGCCATGTCAGGTATGCTTCTGCGTGTTGTGGAAAACACCAATTGGCTTGTTTGGCATGCTCCGTGTATTTGGTGGTAAAACGTGCATTTCCATACGAAATATCGGCTTCTGTAATTTGATGATTCCCTGTTATTTTAAATTGTTGAGATATGTCCTGTAAGTTGTAGCCCATTATGAGTGTGTCGTGATTGTTCTGTTGAACAGAAAACAGTTGCGGTCGGATAGTTGTGTTATCAAGGCAAAACAACTGATTGGAACAGATAGCCTGTAATGTAAAAAAATCCATGGTAATTCCGAATTTATATTTGAGAAAATCGTAGTTGTTCTCGGTATATTTTCGGTTCATTTTATCAATCAGGATAAATTTGTCAGGATAAAATTTGGCGCGGTAAGCTTCTATTCCTAAAAAAGGCTGTATAGATAATGATAATAGGCTGTCTTTTTGTATTTTAAGGCTCCCCTTACAACTAAAATTATGGTTTTTCCATGTCAAGTTTATATCCATTTTAGAAATGTTCATTGACGAGAACTGTGGCTGATTTTGTATAATCGTCATTACCATTTCTTCTGCTGTTTTTTGTGGAATAGTGTTATGATGGGATATTTGTTTGCTTTTACAACCAAAACACATGAAACAGATGATGATGAAATAAATGCTATGTTTTATTTTTATGTTTTTCATAAAGTTATGATGTCTGGAATATAATTGCAGGTTTCTATTTTTTGTTGTAATATGTCAGAAGTATTACCGGCTTCTACCGATTTTTGCCATTGTAACAAGGCGTTGTCTGTGTCTCCCAATTTAAAGAGAATATCGCCATAATGTTCGAGCATAATAGGATCCTTGTCATAAGATAGCGCACGTTCCATATAAAATTTTGCAGATTGATATTCGCCACGCATAAAAAAGACCCATGCATAAGTATCTAAAAATGTAGCGTTCTGTGGTTCTGCTTTAACTGCTTTACTGCTCATTTGTTCTGCTTTTTTCAGATGAGTGTTGCAAGTAGCCAGCAGGTAGGCATAATTATTCAACAGCAAGGCATCATTAGGCAAATAGGTTAATGCTTGTTCATAATAAGCAAACGATTGTTGCAGAGAATCTTTTTTGGCAAAAATATCCCCTTTGGTCATAAGAAATCTTCCTTTTTTGTCTGTCTCTTTATCTTCTGTTGCAATTTCGATGGCTTTGTCGCAGACCTTTAATGCTTCTGCTGTATTATTGTTGGTAATATGGATATAAATGATAGAGAATAAGAAATTCAAATCTCTTGGAAAAGCCATGGCAGCAGCTTGTGTTGTGGCTAATACCGAGTCAGGCTGAAAATCTCTTTCTATGGTAATTAAATTATCCCAAATACTTTTGTCGTCAGGTTCTAATATTAACATGGTTTTCAGGTTATCAATAGCTTCAGGATAGCATTTTTCATGAATCAGGAATGATACGTAAAATTTATATATTTCTATTTCGTTGGGATGAATTTTGAATAATTCTTTAAAAAACAACTCAGCTTCTTCGTCTTTCCCTTCGCTAATGAGTGTGGCAATGTGTTTTTTTAAGAAGTCAAGTTTTAACGATAAATCAATACCACCATCAAGCAGTCCGTGGGACAAATAATATTCAGCTTGTTGTTCATCCCCAATTTTATCATAGTATTGGTAAAGTGATATTTTGGCATAACCATTTGTGGAATCTTTTTCTAACGCTTTATGGTAACACATCAAACCTTCTTGGGTTTTGTTGATGAGGAGATAAAAATCGCCAAGAAGCACGGGATAACGTTTTTCAAATGGATATTTACGAATCAGTCGGTTGAATTCATCTACGACTTTTTTATCTTGTCGCAAATTTATTAAAATATCTATCTTGGATAACGAAATTTCTTCGGAAATGCCTTTGTATTGCTCTATTTTGTCCAACATTGCCAACTCTTTTTTAGGCATATTCAATATGCGATAGAGTTCTATGAGGCGGTAAATATAGGTTTCATTATCAATGTCTTTTTTCAATAACTTTTCGAAGATATTGACAGCACCATGGTAGTTACGCTTCGCAATGCAATATGCAGCGGAAATTTCTTGGTAGTATGTGTTTTTTTTATCTAATTCTATGGCATGATTCAAATAAGTAATGGCTGAATCGGGCAAATTGCGGAACTGATATATTTTTGAAATTTGGAAATAGGCTTCTGAGGCTTTGGGATTTAACTGACAACACGTATTAAAACAAAGGTAGGCTGAGTCAAGATTGTTGTGATTGACAAAATTTAAACCGGCAAAGAAAAGATAGTCAAATTTTTGTTGAACAGTACTGTCTGTCAGTTGTTCTTTGGCAATGTTGGCGGTAAATAAAGAATCGATCTGATTGGCTTGAGCCTGACAGATCAATAAAAAGCATACTCCTATGCAGTAAAACTTTTTCAATGTTAATGTTTTTTTATTTTTTCCCTGTATGACCAAATCCCCCTGCACCACGTTCTGTTTCGTCTAAAGTTTGTACTTCTGCCCATTCGGCGGTTTCGTGTTTGGCAATAATCATTTGACAAATTCGTTCACCATCTGCGATTGTAAAATCATCATTTGATAGATTGATTAAAATAGCACAAATTTCACCTCGATAGTCAGCGTCTATTGTCCCCGGAGCATTGAGCACAGTAATACCTTTTTTGATAGCCAAACCGCTACGTGGGCGTATTTGTGCCTCATATCCTTTGGGTAGCGCAATAGAAATGCCTGTTGGAATTAAACGGCGTTCGAGCGGTTTTAGTACTATGGGTTCAGAAATGTTTGCACGCAAGTCCATCCCCGCCGACAATTCTGTGGCGTAGGTGGGTAATGGATGTTTAGAGGAATTAATAATTTTGATTTGCATAATAAAATACTAAAAATGCTGTTTATATAACACAACTGTTTTAGAAGCTACAAAGTTATAAAAAAATAATTATGTAGAATCTTAATCTTTTAAGTATTTAAAATTCAGTATTTATCTTTATCTTTGTAAGTGAAAAAACAGGTATGGCTAATTTAACGATTGATATAGGGAATAGCTCTTTGAAATGGGCTGTCTTTGAGGGCGATACAATGCTTGAGATGTGCGTAAGTTCGCATTTTTCTCCAAAAGATTTTGAAACAATTTGCAAAAAATACGATGTAAAAAAAACAATTTTATCGTCGGTGTTGGCAAGAAATAACGATTTAACAGAATATTTGCAAGATAATAGCGATTTTTTTATTGAACTGACATCACAAACGCCATTACCTTTGAAAATTGCTTATGAAACTCCTCAAACATTAGGACATGACAGAATTGCATCTGCGGTTGGTGCTGTTTCTTTGAAACCGGATTTGGATTTGTTGGTCATTGATGCCGGAACGTGTAATACCTATGATTTTATTTCGGTCAAAGGAGTTTTTGAAGGAGGAAATATTACACCCGGTGTGGAGATGCGGATGAAATCAATGCATGCATTTACAGGGAGTTTGCCGGATATTGAGTGTGCCGATTGTTCCACCTTTTTGGGTACATCTACGGCTACAGCCATGCAATGTGGCGCTTTTTGGGGAATTGTTTACGAAATAGATGGTTTTATCAATGAATTAAAATCAAAATATCCCAATCTTTTGGTTTTTTTAACTGGTGGCTATGGATTTTATTTTGAGAAAAGAATAAAAAATCGCATCTTTGCAGTCCCAAATTTAGTTCACATAGGTTTGAACAAAATTTTAAATTATAATGATTCTTTCTAAAAAACAGTGGCTTTATATATTGATAATTGACTTTTTTCTTTTGATTTCAATAGGGATGTCGGCTCAAAACAACATTAATTCGCCTTACACACGTTTTGGATACGGTCGTTTGAATGATTTAGGATTCTCTCGTAATCAGGCAATGGGCGGCATTGGCTATGCTTTGCGTACTCGTCAAAATATAAATCCTGCCAATCCGGCTTCGTTCAGCAGCATAGATAGTACCAGTTTCATTTTTGAATTTGGCGTTTCGGGTTTGTTTTCCGATTTTTCATCGGGAATGGCGCGCCAAACAACATTTACCAGTAATTTGGAGTACTTGGCATTTCAGGTACCCATTACTAAATGGATGGGATTGAGTGCCGGTATGGTACCTTTTTCTTTTATTGGTTATGATTATGGTTTTACCGATTCTATTGCCATGCCGGATAATATAAACAGTTCTACAAATGTTTCTTATACGCAAAGTTTTTATGGTAAAGGAGGCATCAGTCAGGTTTATTTAGGCTTATCGGCATCATTGTTTAATCACCTTGCCATAGGCGTTTCTGCATATTATTTGTTTGGTGAACTTTCGCATTATAGAGCTTTGACTTTTGCATCATTAGAAAATGGGACACTTCAATTATCAAATATGTATGTGAGAAGTTTTAATTTTCATTATGGCATCCAATATTTTCATACAATTGCTCAAAAACATGATATTGTAGTCGGCTTGGTATATGACCACCAGTCAAAATTAAATGGTGATATGACTGTCAATACAATAGGTGTAGATACAACCACACTGGAAGTTGGTGAAATGTTCGATTTGCCTAATATGTATGCGGGAGGAATTGCATATACTTATGATAAGCGTTTGACATTGGGTGTCGATTTTATGTTTCAAGAGTTTTCAAAAACGCGTTTTATGGGTGTAACAGATACTCTTGAAAATCGAGCGAAACTGGCAATAGGAGCAGAGTATATACATAACCCGCTGGGAAATAAATATATTGACAGAATGCGGTGGCGTATAGGGGCAAACTATTCTCAGTCGTATGTTAATGTAAAAGGTTACAATACACATGACTTTGGCATAACTTTTGGTATAGGTTTTCCATTGAAAACGACAAAAACCATGTTGAACATTAATTTTGAGTACGGCAATATTAATAATAAAGAAATTTCTTTGTTAAAAGAGAACTATTATAAAATAGGTTTGAATGTCAATTTGAACGAATTATGGTTCTTTAAACCGAAAATTCAGTAACAATATAAATAACAAGAATCATGAAATTAGTTAAATTATTTGGTGTGGTAGCGTGTGCAATGGCTACGATGAGTGTACTTGCACAAGATAATGAGGCAAAAGCATCATCAGAGTGTTTGTTAAATCAAAGTTTGTTTTATGAAGCGGCCAAGGTAAAAAATTATTCAGATGCGGTAACGCCGTGGGAAGCAGTTTACAAAGAGTGTCCGTCTTTATCGAAAGCTATTTACATTTATGGTGTCCGAATTGTTGTGTGGCAAATGGAAAATGAAAAAGACGCAACTAAAAGAGAAGCTCTTTTTGAAAAATTAATGAAGTTGTATGATGATCAAGTCAAATATTTTGGTGACGATCCAAAGGCGCCTGCACCCTATATTTTGGGCATGAAAGCGTATTACTACATACAAAATAAGCCAAATGATAAACAAACGCCTTATGCTTGGTTAAAACAAAGTATTACCGAATTGAAAGAAAAAGCGCGACCAACTTTTTTACAGCAATTTGTGGTTTTGTCAAACGATTTATATAAAGCAGACAGTGCTTTTGCCGAAACTTTTATCAATGATTATATATTAGCTAATGAAATTATCGAACGTAATGCCGCTGATGCTTCATTGAAAAATGCCGCCCAGTATGGAGAACTTGATGGTGCATTAGATGCTTTATTTGCGCAGTCCGGGGCTGCCGATTGTGCTCGTTTGGAAAATATTTATGCCAAGATGGTTGAGAAGAATAAGGATAATTTGGATTATTTGAATTCTACCATGTATTTGTTTAAGGGAATGGGTTGTACCGATTCTAAAGTATTTTTTGCGGCTGCCACTTATGCTCATAAAATAGCACCCAGCGCAGAATCGGCTAATGGTTGTGCAGAAATGTGTTATAAAAATGAAGAATACAGTAAAGCTATTTCTTTTTACGAAGAAGCCGCTAAATTGGATACAAACGATATTAACAAAGCCGATTATTTCTTCAAAATCGCACAAATTTATAATTCAAAATTGAATAATTCGATGAAGTCACGTGAATATGCCCGATTGTCGTTAGAAAAAAATCCTAATCAAGGAAATCCGTATATTTTAATTGGTCTTTTATATGCAGGGTCTCCCGGCATTTATGACGATCCGGTGTTGAGCAAAACCGTTTATTGGGTTGCTGTTGATAAATTTAGGAAAGCAAAAGAAGTAGATGCGTCACCTGATTGTATGGAGAAAGCAGAGGAATTAATTCGTACATACAGTCGATACTTTCCTTCTAAAGAAGATGTATTTATGCATCCTGATTTGAGTAGTGGTAAGCAATTCTGTGTTGGTGGATGGATTGGTGAATGCACCATTTGCCGTTAAGCAGAAAGTGTATCTTGTATAAAAATAAACGTAATATAATATCCAGTATAACAATCACTTTTGAAGTGATTGTTATGCTGTTTTTTGTGGCGTGTTCCGGTAATAAACCTAAATTGGTAGATGATGTGGTGGTGGATAGAACGCAAGTACCACGTTTGAAAGTGGATAGCGTGACAACTTTAGTTTCAGATTCGGGCGTTACCCGTTATCGTATAACTGCTCCAAAATGGTATGTTTACGATCGTGCTGCAGAACCATATTGGGATTTTCCGGAAGGCTTGCATTTTGATCGTTTTGATCCTTTTTATAATGTAGATGCCCAAATTGATTGTAAGCGGGCTCGTTTTTATGAAGTTAAAAAATTGTGGGTATTAAATGATAGTGTCAAGGCCATCAATTTGCAAGGAGAAAAATTTGAGACGCAGGAACTGGCGTGGAACCAGCAAACAGAAATCATTTACTCGGATTCATTGGTAATAATTACGCAAAAGGATAAGCGTATTATAGGACTTGGATTTGAGTCTAATCAAACAATGACCCGTTACACTATCAGAAAACCTCAGGGGATTATCCCGATCGATTCGGAAGAATAGCATAAGGGATTTTTTATGGCAGATTGGATTATCATATTAATTTCATTACTTTGTTCCGCGTTTTTTTCGGGGATGGAAATTGCTTTTGTGTCGTCTAATAAATTAAGGTTTGAATTAGACAAAAAGAATAAAACCCTTACGGCTCCCATCTTAAATGTTTTCTATCAGCATCCCCAACAATATATTTCTACCATGCTGGTTGGAAATAATATTGCGTTGGTTATATATGGTATAAAAATGGCGGCGATACTTAATCCCGTAATTTGTTTGGTAACCTCCAATGAGATTTTGATTACTTTAACCCAGACTATAATAGCTACAATTATCGTGTTGTTTACAGGAGAGTTTATTCCCAAAACAGTATTTAGGTTCAATCCTAATTTATGGTTAAGAATATTTTCTCCGGTGTTAATTGTTTGTTATGGAGCATTATATCCCATTGCGCGTATCGCCACTATTTTGTCAGTCTGGATATTGAGGCTTTTTAAAGTGAATATTGGGAATAGTAGCGAAAATGTATCTATCAGCAAAGTCGATTTGGATTATCTGGTTAATGAAACAGTTGAGAATGCCGATAAAAGTGAAGATATTGATAATGAAGTAAAGATATTTCAAAATGCTTTGGATTTTTCTTCTGTAAAATTACGTGATTGTATTGTACCACGTACGGAAATAATAGCATTGAATGCGGCAACAACCACTATGGAGGAGATTACCAATACATTTGTAGAAACAGGATTATCTAAAATTTTAATATACAAAGAGAGTATAGATGATATTATTGGTTATGTTCATTCTTCCGATTTATTTAAAAATCCAACGTCGTGGAAAGAATATTTGAGAACAATGCCTATTGTTCCAGAAACCATGGCTGCCAATAAGTTGATGGATATTTTTATGAGAAATAAAAAAAGTATTGCGGTAGTGGTTGATGAGTTTGGAGGAACAGCCGGTATTGTTACGTTAGAAGATATTATGGAAGAAATTTTTGGAGAGATAAAAGATGAACATGATACGAAAGAATATGTAGCTAAAAAAATTAATGATAAAGAATTTATTTTGTCAGGGCGTTTGGAGATAGATGAGATTAATGAACAATTTGACCTGCATTTACCTGAATCAGATGATTATTTGACCATAGCCGGTTTTATTATGTATAATTACCAAAAAATTCCACGACAGAATGATGTAATTCATATTGATGATTATACGTTTAGAATAATTAAAGCACGAAATAATCGTGTTGAATTGGTAAAAATGTCTTTGTAAATGACACTGTAACCTTTTATTTGAAAGGATTTTAAAAAAAAACAGAAAAAGCTATTTTGGTATTGCATTTTTTTGTAATTTCGTAACCTGATTTTTTTGAGGAAATTAACAATATTATTTATATTTATTTTTTACAGAAATGGCAACTTTAAACAAAATTAGAAAACACGGCGTATTACTTTTGATAGTCGTAGGTTTAGCTCTTTTAGCTTTTATTGTAGGTGACTTTGTGAATTCAAGTGCTTCTTTTTTTAGTGAATCAAGCGCAAATGTCGCAGAAATTAATGGACAAAATGTAAAGGTACGACCTTATATGGAGGCTATTGAACAAATGACAGAAGTGTATAAGATGGAGATTGGAGATGCAAACATTAATGATGAACTTACCGAACAGATTCATCAGGCGGTATGGGAAACCACGGTACGAGATAAAGTTCTGCAACATGAAACAGAAGCTATAGATATGGAAGTTAGCGAAACGGAATTGTATGATTTGATGATGGGAAAAAATATACATCCGATGATTTCAAGTCGCCGTATCTTTTTTAATCCGGAAACCCATGCGTTTGACCCTGCTATTGTTGCTCAGTTTAGAGAAATGTTAGATGGAGATAACCCAAATGTTTCGGCAGATCAAATGCGTCAATGGAAATATTATTGGACCTTTTGGGAAAATAATGTTAAGATGAGCAGATTAGAAGACAAATATAATAAATTGATTTCTAATTTGTTGGTTGTAAATTCGTTGGATGCACAAAATTCTTTTGATAATAAAAAAGCATCAGTAGATTTTGTTTATGCAACCAAGTCTTATTTTATGATACCGGATTCTACCGTAACGGTTTCCGATAGTGAGATTAAAACACTTTATAACAAGAAGAAGGAACAATATAAACAGGAAGCTACTCGAGATTTGAAATACGTTATTTTTGATATTAAACCTTCGGAGGACGATTTTGCTAATGCGGAAAGTTGGATTAATAATTTGAAACCAACCTTTGAAACGACGACAGATATTGTTAGCATAACGAATTCCAATTCGGACGTTACGTATAAAGGGAATAATTTATCTAAAAATGAAGTGGATGCTGATTTCCGTGATTTTGCTTTTTCAGGCAAACAAGATGCTTGTATGGGACCTTTATTTGTTGACAATACTTATAAAATGGCACGTATTGTTGAAACGGGTATCTCTTTACCTGATTCCATCAAACTTCGTCACATATTGGTACAAGGGGATACGGAAGAAAAAACACAATTGTTGGCAGATAGCATTGAACAAGCACTTAAAGGTGGAGCTAATTTTGCCATGTTGGCACAACAATATTCCAAGATTGCTCAAACTGCAGCCAAAGGAGGCGAAATAGGATGGGTAAAAGAAAATGAACTGGAAAAAGATATGGCGGTTAAAGCTTTTAAGGCAAATACAAATGAATTGTTTCAATTAAAGGGTATATATGGTATTCAGGTTCTGCAAGTTATGGAACGTTCGGCTGCTACGCCAAAAGTGAAATTGGCTATTTTAGCCCGTAAGGTTGTGCCTAGCTCTACTACGCAAGCAAGAATCTTTCAGCAGGCAAAGCAGTTTGCTTATGAAAATACGACACCTGAAAAATTGGAAGAAAGTGCTTTAAAAGAAGGCTTGTCATGTCGCCCTGCCATTAATATGGATATAAATCAGACACGTATTGGTAAATTGAAAAATTCACGTCAAATTGTTCGTTGGGCGTTCAAAAATGACTTGAATACTGTTTCTGATATTTTTGAATGTGAAGACCAAATTATTGTAGCCGCAATTGTCAAGATTAATGAAAAGGGTTATAAACCTTTGGCAGACGTAAAAGAGCTTTTATTAGCGGAACTTCGCAAAGATAAAAAAGCCGATTTGCTTCAAAAAGAGATGTCTGGCAAAACTATTGCAGATTTTGCTGCCAGTGCGAATGCAGAATATGTTGTCGATACATTACGTGGAATTACCTTTAGTACTCCTTATGCAGGTTCTGTTGGTCGTGAATTAGAATTATTTGCTTTGGCTTCGATGGCAGATAAGGATCAATTATCTAATCCGATAAAAGGTGCTATGGGTGTTTTTGTGTTTGATGTTATGAATAAAACGATTTCTCAACAACCATTTGACAAAAATGCAGAAATAGCAGAGTTAAATAAGAATCATTATATGTTACCATATCTTGGTATGGAAGTTTTGAAAAAGGCTGCCAATATTAAAGATGAACGTTATAAATATTTTTAATTGTTACATAAATGAATAAGAGCATAAAAGGTTACGTTGGTAACCTTTTTTGTTTTTTATTTCTAAGCCAAATTTAGTATCTTTGCTAAAAATTATATTTTAGATAAATAGGCGATGGATAGGTATTCACGATTGTTGAAATGGCGTGAGGAGCATATAAAGGAACGTCATTTCGTTTTGATATTGAGTCTTGTTATAGGCGTTGCTGCTGCTTTTGCTGCGTTTATCTTAAAAACAGCCATTCATCTAATTCAAAGAGGCATTACTACTTTTTTCTCAACGGAAGATGTCAATTATTGGTACTTGGCTCTTCCTGCATTAGGCATTACCTTGGCGAGTTTATTTGTGCGATACATTGTTAAAGATGATATTAGTCACGGTGTTACTAAAATTCTATATGCCATCTCTCAACATAAAGCCATTATTAAATTGCATAATGTTTGGTCATCAATGGTTGCCAGTGCCATAACTATTGGATTTGGCGGTTCAGTTGGAGCAGAAGCACCTATTGTTTTGACAGGTTCGGCTATTGGGTCCAATTTGGGACGTCTATTCAAATTGGATCAAAAAACCTTGATGTTGTTGGTTGGGTGTGGCGCTGCCGGTGCTATTGGTGGCATTTTCAAAGCTCCAATTGCCGGAGTTGTGTTTACTTTGGAAGTTCTGCTGCTTGATCTGACAATGACGTCCGTTGCGCCGTTGCTTATATCTTCTATTACGGCCACTGCTTTTTCTTATTTTTTGAGTGGTAGTGAAGCAATGTTTCGCTTTGACCTTTATCAGCCGTTCTCTTTAGAACGAATTCCTTTTATCATAGTACTGGGTGTGGTTTGCGGGCTTGTTTCGCTTTATTTTACTCGTGGGATGAATAAATTGGAAAGTTTGTTTAAGAAAATAGACAAACCGTATAAAAAAATATTGATAGGAGGATTGATGCTCAGTGTTTTGATTTTCTTTTTTCCTCCATTATACGGCGAAGGTTATGATACAATATCTGCATTGTTGATGGGGAATTCAGATATCTTATTTTCACATACTTTTTTATATAGTTATCGTCATGATTTATGGGCAATAATCTTGTATTTTAGTTTGATTGTTTTTTTTAAAATATTCGCGTCATCTGCTACGAATGGGGCAGGTGGCACCGGTGGTATTTTTGCGCCCAGTTTGTTTGTTGGCTGCATAACCGGTTTTGTAGTGTCGGAAGGCATGAATTGGCTCGGTTTTGATATCCCAAGTCAGAATTTTGCTTTTGCAGGTATGGCTGGTCTGATGTCGGGAGTTATGCATGCACCGCTTACGGGTACATTTCTTATAGCTGAATTAACCGGAGGTTATGATTTGCTGATGACGCTTATGATAACATCGGTTATTTCATATTTGACGATAATCTTGTTTGAGCCTCATAGTTTGTATGCCATGCGTTTGGCGCAAAAGGGAGAGCTATTGACTCATCATAAAGACCGTGCGGTGCTGACATTGCTTAAGATGGAAAATGTAATAGAAACCGATTTAGATGTTGTATATCCGGAAATGACCTTAGGTGAATTGGTAAAGGTTATTTCGCTTTCAAATCGAAATATATTTCCGGTTGTAGATAAGCGAACCGGAGTTTTGCAGGGCGTAATGCCATTGGATGAAGTGCGTAATATTATGTTTCGTCCGGAATTGTATAACCGTTTTACAGTAAAAAAGCTGATGATATTTCCTTTGGCGAAAATAAATGTGAATATGCCGATGGAAAAGGTTATGGATGTTTTTGAAAATACTGGAGCATGGAATCTCCCCGTTATTGACGATGATGGTAAATATGTCGGATTCGTTTCAAAATCAAAAATATTCAACTCTTATCGACATGTTTTGGTACATTTCTCTGACGAGTAAATGCTTTTAGATTTTCGATAATAGAAATTCCTTTCTGATGTTTTCGGGGAATTTTTCGATAGCATATCGCAACATAGTACGTGGCATTGTTTTATAGCGTTCTGCTTCTGCTAAAAAATTATATTCCATATCGAAATCACGTTTCCCCACTTCACGTAGTATCCATCCAACAGCTTTTTGTATCAAGTCGTGTGGATGATGTAGCAATATTTTTGAAAGTTCCAACGTATCATCAAATTTTCCTTCTCTGATAAACGTAATAGTGCTTACAATGGCGATGCGTTGTAGCCAAATGTTAGATGATTGTACCAATTGATAGAGTTCTGTTTTTGAACGATTTTTTAAGAAACCACCAACAATTGTTGGAGCAGATAAATCGACCAAATCCCAATTGTTGATATGTGCAGAATTATTAATATAAAATTGGTAAATCAGTTTTTGCTCGTCTTGTATTTTAGCCCGTTTGAATTTTTCTACTAAAAACAGTAATGCTGTCATTCTACATTCGTGGAATGGGCTTTGCAACAATGTTTGTATTTCTTTTATGTCTAATTCTTTAACTGATTTAACCAAACTGCGTTGTGCCGGAACGGTAACTCCTATGAAAATATCACCTTCGCAGTATTCGCCTTTCCCTGATTTGAAGAAAGATGATAAGATTGTTTTTTTTTGCGGGTTACCTAATTGTTGCAATTTGTATTCTATCTGCTTGGCAGTCATTAGCTTATTGCTTTTTTGCAGTCGTTACTCTGTCCACTAAATAGACAATACTCATAAAAGGGATGCCTCCATTGGTGTTGAGACCGATTTCGCAAGTTCGGCTGTTACTGTAACCACTGGTTATACCGTTTTTCTCAATTTGTGGGCGTAGTTTTCGTAGTGCATATCGATTGATTTCCGGATGTGTAAATCCTTTGTCTCCTGCAAAACCACAGCAACCTATTTCTTCAGGAATAACTACGTTTTTGGAACATAGTTTTGCTAAATTGATAAGATTATCTTTTAATCCCATTTTAATAGTAGAACAAGTTGCGTGTATCGTGATTGTTTCGTCTGTTGGCGTGAAATTCAGTTTGTCAATGAGAAATTTTGTGATAAACTCAACAGGTTCGTATAATTCCAAATTTTTTATTGTATGACGCATACGATAAAGACATGGACTTTGGTCGCATAAAATAGGGTAACTTCCGTTTTCGGAGGCCAAAAGTAATGCTTGTTCCAATTCTGCGCTCTTTTGATCTGCTACCTCTGGCATGCCTTTACTTTCCCATATTGTACCACAGCAAAGTTTCTTCATGTTGTTGGGAAAGATTACTTCATAACCGGCTTTCTCCAATAAATTTACAGTTTTTTGCATAAGTGGTATTTGGTCGGGGTCATTGTTGCTGACACCCATCGATTGATTGATGCAACTTGGGAAATAGACCACTTTTAAATCGGATTTTTTTGTTGTTTTTGCGGCTTTTACGCCTTTCGGGAAAGCAGGCGTCCACAAGGGAAGTTTGAGGGCATTGTGTGCAAAATTTCCACAAACGGTCATCAACTTGTCGCCAAGAATTTGTCGGATTCCGTACACTGTGTTTAACCCGATTTTGATTGTGCCTTCGAGCGTGTCAAGGTGCTTGCCGGTCCATTTTCCTAATTGTTGTGCGGTTTTACTTTGCTCAATTTCTTTTTCACGAATGATGTGAATAAATTCGCCTGTATTGATTTTTATGGGACAACTTGTTGCACACAAACCATCACCTGCACATGCTGTGTTTCCTATATATTTGAATGACTTGATCAGTTCTTTTAATCGTTTAGGATTCTCTCCCGTTTGTTGCAAATGGGCAATTTCACGTTGAATAACAATTCTTTGTCGAGAAGACAATGCCAAACCGCATGTTACGCAATTGACTTCACAAAAACCACATTCAATACATTTGTCCACCAAAGGGTGTAATTTTGGTAATGGTTTTAAATTTTTTATATGACATTTAGGGTCATCATTAAAAATGACTCCCGGATTCAGAATGTTTTGTGGATCAAATAATTGTTTGATGGATTTCATCACATTGAACGCTTTATTACCCCATTCTTTTTCTACAAACGGAGCCATATTACGACCAGTTCCATGTTCGGCTTTGAGCGATCCGTGATATTTGTCAACAACGAGTGTAATAACGTCATTCATCATGTTTTCATAGCGTTGTATGGACTCTTGAGTATCGAACGCCTGATTAATGATGAAATGGTAGTTACCTTCCAATGCGTGCCCGTAAATAACGGCATCGTCATATTTATGTTTTTCGAGTAGCTTTTGCAAGTCGGCAGTTGCCTGAGGCAATACATCAATAGGGAAAGCGACATCTTCAATCAGACAGGTTGTACCAACGGGGCGCATACTGCCTACCGATGGAAATATACCGGAACGAATTGCCCAATATTTTTCATAAATTGCCTGATTTTCTGTGAATTCAGCCGGTGCTAATGGCGTAAATTGATTAATGATGTCTTCGGTTTGGGTAATTTTCTTTTGTAATTCTTCTTGAGTATCTGCTTCAACTTTAACTAATAATGCTATGGTTGTAACAGGTAGTTTGTCAAAGTTATCGACGTTTTCTTTTACCGATTTTAGTGCTTTGTAATCGAATAATTCGACGGCAGAAACAGGATGTTTTTTCAGTTCGACAACCGCATTGCAGGCTGTTTCTGTATTCGGAAAGTAGGTAAGTGCACTTGCTGTCTTTTTAAAATCGGTAACTGTTTTCATGGTTGCCTCGCTCAAAAACGCCAATGTCCCTTCCGAACCGACTAATAGATGTGCCATAATATCGAATGGGTCGTTAAAGTCGATGAGAGGGCAGATTGTTAAACCGGTAACATTTTTGATGCTGTATTTTTTGCGTATAAGTTCAGTTAGTGCTTGGTCGTCGAGTACTTCTTGTTGTATTTTTTGCAGTTGTGCAATAAAGTCCGGATGTGTTTGCTTGAAATTTTCTTTACTCTCGGTATCTGCTGTATCCAAAATTGTTCCATCGGCTAAAATCATACGCACAGAAATCAATTCTTTATTACTATTGGCATGTGTGCCACAAATCATTCCCGATGCGTTATTCATAATGATTCCGCCAACCATGGCCGATTTTATGGAAGCGGGGTCCGGACCGAATTTGCGTCCATAGGGCTTGAGTAGTTCATTTACCCGTTGACCGATGATGCCGGGTTGCAATTTTATTTTCTGTCCGTTGTCTAAAATTTTATACTTCTCCCATTTTTTGCCTACGACAACTAAAATAGAATTTGTAATTGCTTGACCTGATAAACTTGTTCCTGCAGCGCGAAAAGTGACAGCTGCATTGTTTTTATGTGCATACGTCAGAATATCAATTATTTCCTGTTCGCTGGTCGGATGAACAACATATTTTGGAAGTAATCGGTAGAAACCGGCATCTGTTCCCCACGCTAAACGCTCTATTTCGGAAGTTTTTGGAAGTTGCATTGCTTATAGATTATTTATATAGATAATATTTTGAGGATAATTTTTTGTAGTCTTCAACATCTTTGTACCAATAAGTTGCGATATCTTCAAAGCGATGTCTTTTAGTAAAAGTAGTGCGAATAACATTGCTTCCTGAAACTTTGTCGAACATATTGTAACGGTTGGTATTTGCGTTGTTGAAGACTGCTTTTCCAGGGTATAAATCATTTAATACCTGCATGATATAAAATTGTACTTCGGCTAATTTTACTTTGTCGTAATCCGTAATGTGTATTTCCACACCTTGACAGTTTTCACCCTTAAAAGTGCTGTAGAACGGTTTAAAATAAATTGGGCGGAAATGTAGTCCTGCCAAATTTAGATCATTCATGGCATTTGCAAGTTTGTCGGCTTCAATCCATGGCGCACCAATAATTTGGAACGGTAACGTGTATCCGACGCCAATAGAAACATAGCCTAATTCTCCTAAAATTCCTGTGATAGGATAGAAGAGGGCAGAATGTTTGTGCGGGATATGTGGAGATGCTAAAACCCATTCTAATCCGGTGTCTTCAAAAGTCATGGAGCGTTTCCAACCTTCCATTTTTACAACTTGTAATTTGCATTTTTTTGCAAGCATATTTTCTTCGTTCAGCATAATGGCTAATTCACCACAAGTTTGTGCATAGATGTACGGAATTTTAAATTGGCTGACAAAGGAGTAATAACCTTCTTCAACATAATTGCCTTCTATTTTAAGTCCACCAAGAGGATTTGGACGGTCAAGCACAACAAAATCGATGTTGTTTTCAGCTGCCGCTTCCATAGCCAAGCCCATGGTACTGATGAATGTGTATGAACGGCAACCAATATCCTGAATGTCATACACAAGAACATCAATATCTTTGAGCATTTCAGGTGTTGGCTTGCGTGTTTTGCCAAATATCGAATAAACGGTAACTCCCGTTGCCGGATCAACGGTATTATTTACGGTATCACCAGCGTGCACATCTCCTCTAACTCCATGTTCGGGTCCAAACAATGCAACTAATTTAACGTTTTTAGCGTCATATAATATATCGATTGTTGATTTAAGGCGACTGTCAACTCCTGTTGGATTCGTAATTAAACCGACTCGTTTGCCGGCAAGTATGTCGAAGTTGTTGTCGCGTAAGACTTCTATTCCTGTTTTGACAGGAATAGCGTTGGTAACAGTACAACTATTAATACCTATAAGCAGAGTGCTTATAATAAAAATCTTAAGTTTCATAAGTATAAAATTAAAATGAATGACAAAATTACTCAAAAAATGGACAAAAACAATGGATTTGAAATGATTTTTTAAAAATGTTTTTCTTGCTTTTTTTTCATTAAAAATTTTGTTTATTCTGCTTTTTTAGTTACTTTTGCAATCTTTTGTTGGGTGCTTAATTGTTGCAAAAAATAGTGTGTGTACATGGGTAGTAAAAAAAATAATCCCAAAACAGATATGTTTGCTCACTTGTCTTCCGTGGGATATTTGCCTCGTTGGGCGGTGTTGATTTGTGACTTGTTTTTGTGTACTTTAGCGTTTTATCTGGCCTATTTTTTAGCGTTAAAGTTATATTATACTATTCCTGAAGAACAAGAAGTAGCTATAGAAACACGTTTGATTGTTACGCTGTGTTGTCAAACTGTGTTTTTTATTATATTTCGTACTTATTCAGGGATTCTACGTTATTCTACCTATGCCGATGCTCTTAAATTGGCACTATCAGTGGTTTCTTCGTTAGTAGTTTTGTTTATTATTCATTATGCTTGTTTGTTTTTATCCGGTACACGATTCTTTTTAGGAGTTGGGTTGCTACTCTATGGTTTATTGGCTTTTGTATTTCTTTTTCTATTGCGTTTAGTCGTAAAGGTTACGTTTGACCATTTTGTGGTTAGTGTAGGTCAGGTTGTTCCCGTTTTAATTTATGGGACGAAGGCTGCTGGCGTGAGTATTGGGAAAATGATTCGTTCAACGACAGATTCCAAATATAAATTGGTGGGCTTTATTGATGATAGCAAAAACACCAGTAATATGCAAATTTTAGGAAAACCTGTGTATATGCGCAATAATGAGGAGAAATTAGCAGATATTTTTAGGAAGAAGCAAATAAAGGCTGTAATTTTTTCTCCTTGGAAGATGAAAGATGTTAAAGGTGATAAAGATTTAGATTTCTTTTTAAATCATAATATTGCCGTTTTAACGTCACCGTTAATTGAGTCGTATGATGAACATATTGATGAAGATAGAGCACAAAAAAATCTCAATAAAATTAAATCTATTCAGATAGAAGATTTACTCAATCGTCGTCAAATTTCTATTAATCAAGATGAAATAGCAAAACAACTTTCCAATAAAGTTATTCTGATTTCCGGTGCAGCCGGTTCTATAGGTAGTGAAATAGCCCGTCAGGTCACTGCCTTTAATCCTAAAATGTTGGTGTTGCTTGATCAGGCAGAAACTCCTTTACACAATTTACGTTTGGAATTGGAAGAAAATTTTCCGAATTTATGTTTTACTATATTTATAGGAGATGTGCGAAATAATGACCGTATGGAATATATGATGGATACCTATCATCCTGATATAGTGTATCATGCGGCGGCTTATAAGCATGTTCCCATGATGGAAGATAATCCGAGCGAGAGCATTTTGGCAAATGTGTTGGGAACTAAAAATATGGCAGATTTGTCGGTGAAATATCATGTATCACGCTTTGTAATGGTTTCGACGGATAAAGCGGTAAATCCAACAAATGTCATGGGGGCTTCAAAACGTATTGCTGAAATTTATGTTCAATCATTATTTGATAAATTGACACAAGAAGATAACTCATGTACCAAATTCATCACTACTCGTTTTGGTAATGTTTTGGGTTCAAACGGTTCTGTTATTCCATTATTCAAACAACAGATAGAAAAAGGAGGTCCTGTAACTGTAACGCATCCTGATATTATACGTTATTTCATGACTATTCCTGAAGCTTGTTTGTTGGTGTTAGAGGCGGGAAGCATGGGAAAAGGAGGCGAAATTTTGATCTTTGATATGGGGAAACCTGTTAAAATTGTTGATTTGGCACGTCGTATGATTAAATTGGCGGGTTTTGTGCCGGATGTTGATATAGCCATCAAATTTACAGGCTTGCGTCCGGGCGAAAAATTATATGAAGAATTATTATCGTCGAAAGAAAATACAATTTCTACAGATCATGATAAAATAATGATAGCTAAAGTGAGGAAATGTGATTACAGCACTATTTTGCCTCAAATTACAACGCTTGTGTCATTGGCTTATTCTGTTAAGGATTATGCAGTGGTAGAAAAGATGAAAGAGATAGTTCCTGAATTTATAAGCAAGAATTCACCTTATGAGGTAATAGATTTGAAAAACAAAATTCATGCAACAGTTAATTAACTATATTGATCAGGTACCGTGTTTAGGTATGCTTATCACATTTCTGATAGGGTTGGCATTTATGCCGCTGGTTATCAAAATAGCAAAAAAACATAATTTTGTAGTTAAACCGAATAAGCGGACTTCACATCAAGGAGATGTACCCAATGTTGGAGGTTTGGATATTTTTATTTCGTTTGTTATTTTCTTTTATGTTTTTGAATATTATCAAATACCCAATTTTTATTATTTGTTGATGGGGATTTGTGCAATCTTGCTTGTCGGTTTTATCGACGATTTAATTGATCTAAAAGCATTCTGGAAATTGGTGGGAGAGATAGTTGCCGGTTGCTTTTTAATCTTTTTTGCAGATGTACGCATTACTAATATGCATGGTATTTTTTCTATTTGGGAACTTTCTCCTGTTGTTAGCTATTTGATATCTTTTTTTGTTTATGTGGCCATTATTAATGCCCTTAATTTGATTGATGGTGTTGATGGTTTGGCTTCAGGCATGGGAATTCTTTATGCTTGTTTTTTTGCGGTTTATTTCCATTTGACGGGAAGTTTATCTTTGTCTTTGCTGGCTTATGGATTGGTGGGCGCATTGATAGTCTTTTTCTTGTATAATGTTTTTGGTGGAACTCGACGGAAAATTTTTATGGGGGACTCTGGATCTTTGTTACTCGGATTTTTAATTTCTTATTTGGTATTTCAATTCTTGGAATTAAATGCGTATTGGTCATCAGATATACCCAATATATATCATATAAAAGCAGCTCCTGCAGTGGCGATATGTGTGTTGTTTGTCCCATTGTTTGATACTGTTCGGGTTGCTATTACACGTATAAAGAAAGGGACATCTCCTTTTAAACCTGATAAAAATCACATCCATCATTTGTTGCTTCGCACAGGGTTACGCCATAGACAAGTAACGGGAGTGTTAATGGGGGTTACATTGTGTTTTATTACACTTGGTATTCTATGTCGTAATTGGTCATCTGAATGGTTGATTTTGTTATCGTGTGCGATAGGTGTAGCTTTGATGTTTCTTTTATGGCATATTGTGGCGCAAAAAGATAAATTGAAATCGAATAATGAGAACATATTATCGAATAAATAACTGATAAATGGAAACAAAACGTAAAATTGCTGTTGTTGGTTTAGGATATGTAGGCTTACCGCTTGCTCGTCTTTTTTCGACGAAATATAAAACCATCGGATTCGATATGAATCAAAAACGTGTTGATGCTCTGATGTCGGGACAAGATGCGACACTTGAAGTATCTGATGAATTATTGCAACAAGCTATAGCCAATGGCTTTAAATGTACAACCAATTTAGATGATATTCGAGATTGTAATTTTTATGTAGTGGCCGTTCCAACTCCTGTTGATGAAAATAACCGACCGGATTTGACACCGTTGATTGGTGCCAGCGAAACAGTTGGAAAAGTTATATCAAAAGGTGATATTGTAGTGTATGAGTCAACAGTTTATCCGGGTGTAACAGAAGAAGAATGTTTGCCGGTTGTCGAAAAAGTTTCCGGCTTGAAGTTCAATGTTGATTTTTTTGCAGGTTACTCTCCTGAACGTATTAATCCGGGTGATAAACTTCATACGGTTGAGAAAATCAAAAAAGTAACTTCCGGCTCTACGCCTGAGATTGCCGACATTGTTGACGGCATTTATAACTCAGTTCTTGTAAATGGTACTCATAAAGCGCCTTCGATAAAGGTTGCTGAAGCATCGAAAATAATTGAAAATTCACAGCGCGATGTCAATATTGCTTTTATGAATGAATTGGCCAAAATATTTAATGCAATGGGTATTGACACGAACGATGTGATTGAAGCGGCTTCATCGAAGTGGAATTTTATCAAATTGAGTCCGGGCTTGGTTGGAGGGCACTGTATCAGCGTTGATCCGTATTATCTTATACAAAAGGCACAGGTTTATGGCGTTTTGCCACGGGTAATGTCTAATGCACGTCGTTTGAATGATGGAATGGGGGCGTATGTGGCCAATCAAACTGTAAAGTGTATGAATAAAGCGGGTAAAATCGTTAAAGATGCAAATATTTTAATTCTTGGTATTACATTCAAAGAGAATTGCCCGGATATTCGTAATACGAAGGTGGTTGATATTTATCATACACTGCAGGAATATACGAATAATATAACGGTATTTGACCCATGGGCAAATGTAGAAGCCGTTAAACGCGAATATCAGATTGATGTTGTAAATACATTGCCTGAAAAAAAATATGAAGCAGTTATTTTGGCAGTTGCACATGACAAATTTAAGGATTTGAATCTTGCACGATACAAAGATAATGGGGCTGTTATTTTTGATGTCAAGAATTTTGTAGATAGAAAATTAGTGGATGGACGATTGTAAAATAGCGAGAAGAAAAACGTTTGACAGAAATATTAGGGGGATTCATGCACATATATTTCAAATAATGTGTTGTTATAAGGCAGTTTAATGGCAGAGAAGATTTTTCTATTGCCCTTTGGCTTTAATTGAGTATAAAGTAAAGTGATAACAGATAAAATACATAACAATAAGCCTTTAGTGGAAAGTATATTTTCATTGTCGGTACTTAATGGGCTTACGGTTTTATTACCGTTGGTTACATTGCCGTATATTTTAAGGGTTGTTGGAGCGGCTAATTATGGCATTTATTCCTATGTTTATGTTTTAATACAGTATCTGCTGCTATTGAATGCGTATGGTTTTAATTTTTCTGCTACGAAGCAAATAGCCCAGCATCGTGATGAACTTGATGTTGTTAATAAAATTTATAATGCAGTTATTGCGTGCCGACTAATCTTGTTTGTAGTGGGCGTTGTTTTTTTTATGGCATTATCCCCATGGTTGCTTGAGACGCCAACTCAAAAATTGATGTTTGTAATGGGTTTGGGCGTTGTACTTGGGGAAACTTTTAATCCGATTTGGCTGTTTCAGGGAATGGAGAAGATGCGTTATTTGACTATTGTGAATGTGTTTTCAAAATTAATATTTACAATTTTGATATTTGTATTGATACGTACCGCCGATGATTATATTTATATTATCTTGTTCAATAGTTGTGGATTTTTGTTAGCTGGTGTATTGAGTTTGATTATAGCACGTAAGCAATTTCATATCTCTTTTGCTTTGCCGACTTGGGCGGATATTAAATTTCAGTTCAAAGATGGGTTGCCTTTGTTTGGTTCTACAGTTGGAATCAATTTATATAGTAATGCCAATGTGTTTATTTTGAAATTTTTTGTAGGTGATGCGGCTTTAGGGGTATATTCGGCTGCCGAGAAGGTAATGAAGGGGTTACAGATGCTTACCTCACCTATTTCGCAGGCTTTATTTCCTCATCTTGGACATGATTTTAAGGATAAACCGTTGCTTGAGAATTTGAATAGATTAAAAAAAGTTTCTTGGATTTATGCTGCTATAGTTGCATTTATGGCTATTTGTGGTTTTTGTTTTGCTGATGTGTTGGTTACGGTTATATGTGGAAAAGAATTTATTGATGCTGTGGCTATTGTACGGATTATGAGTATTGTGGTACTGGTAGGTGGCATGAATTATCTATTGGGAGTAGTCGGATTGATAAATTTAAATTGTCAAACCTATTTTTTGCGGGCAGTTTTAATTGCCGGTGTTGCAAGCATTTCCTTTTTATTGCTGACAGCACATTCTATGGGTATTCAGGCAGGAGCGTGGGCAATGTCAATATCGGAATGCGTATTGTTTACGCTTGTAATGATTAAATTATTGAAGTTAAAGAAATCGAAGTAATGGATGTAAATAATCTATATTTACTAATTAATGTGTTGCTGTATTTGACTGCATTTATTATTTACCAAATAAAGCAGCAATATTTTAGTGTTGGGTCTATGTTTTTGCTGTTTTATCTATCTGTTGCTTTAGTTGGTTGGCATGTTTTTAATTCCCCGGAAAGTCAAGGTATGTATCTTGATTTTAAACTATTTCCATTCGTTTATTTATGTGTGATGCTATTGTTAACCACGTGGCCAATATTAAAATTTGATGATCGACAGACTGTTGTGCAGCGACCTACAAATAAAGTATTTGTGTTTTTATGTTCTATTACTATTATAGTGTCAGTCTTACAAATTTATACGGTATTTTCCACTTTTAATGAAGGGTTGATTGCAATGTTGGCTGATACGGATCAAGGTGCAGAACTATATCGTGAGTCCATGAAAAATAATGAGGATTCGGGAGTTGGAATAAGTAATATTGCATCTATTATTAATGGTGCGTTTTCTAATTTGTCTGTGTTATTTTTGTTTTATAGTTTTACCTTGCCTAAAAGAAATAAATATTTAATTACTGGCTTAATTATTGCTGTCGTAATTAATGTGATGGGAGGAGTTTCAAGTGGACAGCGTACAGATGTGGTGCTTAAGTGTCTTACTATTTTATTTACGTATTTTTTAATGCGTAATTTTATGCATAGTACTGTTAGAAAATATGTACGGATGGCTATGGTGGTAATTCTTATATGTATTGCCGTTCCGGTATTATTAATTACTATTGGGCGTTTTAGTAGTACAAATAAGGTTGATGACCATACATTTTATTCGCTTGAATGGTATTATGGCCAATCATTTTTGTTTTTTAATAATTATGGTTTAGATGCAGACGGAATTAGGTATGGCGATCGTACGGCAAATCTTTTTAAACAGATAATATGGGATGATACGCCTCATAACTATATGGAACGACGTGATAAATATCCACATTTGAAAATTGATGATTATTATTTTTATACTTTTATTGGAGATTTTACAATTGATTATGGACCTATCGTTGGTACACTAATTTTAGTTTTTTTTTCTTTTTGGTTTGTGTGGGGAACACGAGAAAGGGAAGGAGAATTGTTGTTTCATCAGCTTATCTTGCTGTTTTTTGTTGTGTGTGTCTGTGCTCAAGGGACAACTTATTTGTTCTCTTTTTCTGATGTTAGTGGAGGAATTAATTTAATTACGTTTTTGTTGACGTATTGCTATTTTAAATTAGATTATTTGGTTCAAAATAAATTGATAACTTTTTAAATATGGCACGTGTCATAGCTTTTTATTTACCTCAATTTCATCCTATTCCTGAAAATGATGCGTGGTGGGGAAAAGGTTTTACGGAATGGACAAATGTAGGGCGAGCAAAACCACTTTTCAGGGGACATTATCAACCGCGCGTGCCTGCCGATTTGGGCTATTATGATTTGAGAATGCCGGAAGTGCGTCAAGCACAGGCGGAACTTGCTCAGAAAGCAGGAATAGAGGCTTTTTGTTATTATCATTATTGGTTTGGTAATGGAAAACGATTACTTGAACGACCATTTAATGAGGTATTAGCTTCCGGTAAACCGGATTTCCCGTTTTGCTTGTGTTGGGCAAATCATACATGGTCGAATAAGACATGGGAAAAATCCTCTGCTTTTGCTGAAGATCATGTGCTGGTAGAACAACGTTATTTTGGAGAGAAAGATTATATGGAACATTTTTATGCCGTTTTGCCGGCTTTTAAAGACAAACGTTATTTACAGATTGACGGGAAGCCCATTTTTGTAATTTATGATCCTATTAATTTTGGAGATGTTACTAATTTTATAGAACTTTGGCGGAAGTTAGCTGTTGAAAATGGTTTGTCAGGCATTTATTTTATCGGTATGACAGCTTCTACACTAACCTTTTCGTTACTGCCACAAGAACAGCGTAAAACAGTTTTGCCAAATCTGCAAAGTAGTGCAGAAATTTATAACTATGTCTTAAATCTTGGATTTGATGCAGTTAATTCTTTTGGCAAGCGACGTGGAGAAATGCTCGGTTCGGGCAAATATATCGATTTAATAAAAACTGTTTTACGTCGCGTTGGCTTGAAAATAGGAGCAGATAAATATGATTATGCTAAAACGGTTCGTAATTATTTTGTTCCGGAAGATACGTGGGAGAATGTTTTTCCGACTATTTTGCCGCAATGGGACAGAACAGCGCGTGTGGGGAATGCAGATGGCGTGTATATCAACAGTACTCCTGAAAAATTTGGAGAACATGCAAAGCAGGCACTTGATATAGTGAAAAATAAGCAACCCGAACATCAAGTGATATTTTTGAAATCGTGGAATGAATGGGCGGAAGGTAATTATATGGAGCCGGATTTGAAGTATGGGAATGGTTATATTGAGGCGTTAAATAAAGTAATAGGATAATTATAAGAAATGGCTATGCATACAATTTGTTTTATTTTAAGTTCCATCCATGGTGTACATGGTGTTAGGCGAATAGAAGAATTTGTATCGCAAGGTTATGACGTTAAGGTATTTGGATTTGATAGAGGGAAAAACTCTCAAACGAAATATGCCGGTTTTGAAATTGAAATTATAGGATCGTTTGACGATACGTTGCCATATATCAAACGTTTGCCATTGTTGCGAAAGGGGATATTAGAGGCTCGCGCTAAGGTTGATGAACAGGGAACTGTGTGGTATTATTTGGGATTGGATATCGCGTTTTTGTCGAAAATTCTTAATCGTGGTTGCCCGTATATTTACGAAGAAGCGGATTTAACTTATACGTATTTTCGTTTTACATTATTGAAATCTGTGTTTAAATGCATTGATAAATATGTGATTCGTAAATCGCTACAAACGGTGTTAACATCTGATGGATTTGTACAATTTTTATTTAATAATGGAAAACCGGACAATGTGTTTATTATTACCAATAGGATGAATAGTAATGTTCTATCTATATTATTAGAGCAGAAGGTTCCATTAGATATGCAACATTTGAAGTTCGGCTTTGTTGGGTCTGTACGGTTTGATTCTATTTATCAGTTTGTAAAAACGATTGTGCAAAAATTTCCTCAACATCAGGTGCTTATTTATGGTACTATTGATGATAAATATAGTGAAAGATATAATGCTTTGACAAAATATAAGAATTTTACTTTTTTAGGACGTTTTTCTAATCCGATTGATTTGCCCAAAATATATGCTTCGTTGGATTTGGTGATTTCGACGTATGATGTGTGTTATGATAATGTAAAATATGCGGAGCCAAATAAATTGTATGAAGCAGTTTATTTTGAAACTCCCATTATTGCTACGAAAGGTACTTTTTTGGCTTCGGAAGTAGAAGAGTTGGGCGTTGGTTATAGTGTAGAAGCAATGAATGAAGATGCTGTTACTCGATTTGTGTCCGATTTAACAGAAACATCATTGCAACAGAAAATAGATAATTGCCACAAAATAGATAAAAGCCTGTGTATTAATGAAAATCAGTCGTTTTTTAATATTTTGCGCAAAAAGATGGAACATTTATGAAAAAAATAATGTTGGTTTTTGGAACGCGACCGGAGGCAATAAAAATGGCTCCTTTGGTTAAGGAGTTTCAGAAATATTCGAGTCAATTTAAGACAATAGTATGTGTAACAGGTCAGCATCGTGAGATGTTGGATCAAGTACTGCATATTTTTGAAATTGTTCCTGATTATGATTTGAATATAATGAAGCAAGGACAAGACTTGTATGATGTAACATCGCGTGTGTTGTTGGGGATGCGTGATGTGTTATTACAAGTACAGCCCGATATTGTATTTGTTCATGGTGACACTACCACTTCTATGGCTGCGGCTATGGCTTCTTTTTATTGCCAAATTCCGGTAGCTCATGTGGAAGCCGGATTACGTACACATAATATTTATAGCCCGTGGCCGGAAGAAATGAATCGTCAGATAACGGGACTATTGGCTACTTATCATTTTGCGCCAACAGCATTAAGTCGGAAAAATTTATTAGAAGAAGGCGTAAAAGAAGAACATATTGTTGTTACCGGCAATACAGTTATTGATGCGTTGTATATGGTTGTAGAAAAAATTCAACAACACAGTGCATTAAATGTGGAGTTGAAACGTACATTGAGAATTGCAGGATATGATGTGGAACGTCTTATTCCTGGGAAAAAGTTAGTGTTAATTACCGGACATCGTCGTGAGAATTTTGGTGACGGTTTTATTAATATGTGTCGTGCCATCAAAGAGTTAACTATAAAATACCCCAATGTGGATTTTGTTTATCCGATGCACTTAAATCCGAATGTGCGTCAGCCTATTCATAAGGTTTTTGGTACGGATCTATCACTGTTAGATAATATGTTTTTTATCGAACCGCTTGAGTATTTGAGTTTTGTTTATTTGATGGATAAGAGTACGATAGTGTTGACGGATAGTGGCGGTATTCAGGAGGAAGCTCCTGGATTGGGGAAACCTGTATTGGTTATGCGTGATACTACGGAACGTCCGGAGGCTTTGGAAGCCGGTACGGTGAAATTAGTAGGAACAGATTGTCAAAAAATTCAGACAGAAGTTTCCAAATTACTTGACGATGAGATTTATTATGACACGATGAGTAAGGCTGTTAATCCATATGGTAACGGGAAAGCATGTAGTCGGATTGTATGTCATTTTGAATAAAATTGCGTGTTAGAATGTATTATGTTATCAACCTACTATGAGTTGATAAATTTAAGTGAATATAAAATCAACAGATATCAGCAATGAATATATTACTTGTAAATCATTATGCCGGCACACCTGATTTGGGCATGGAATTCAGACCCTATTATTTTGCGCATGAGTGGCAAAAAATGGGGCATCAAGTTAGAATTGTAGGTGCTACTTATTCTCACCTGCGTAAAGTACAACCGAAATCAAAAGGTGCTGAGATTATAGATGGGATATATTATTATTGGATAAAAACAATTACTTATAAAAGTAATGGCGTTAAACGTGTATGGTCTATGTTCCAATTTGTTTTTACATTGATGTGCCATTATAAGCAAATCTGTTTGGAGTTTGTCCCTGATGTTGTAATTGCTTCTTCTACATATCCTTTAGATAATTATCCGGTAAGAAAAATAGCGAAGCATTATCATGCAAAATATATTTATGAAGTGCATGATTTATGGCCACTTTCTCCAATGGAATTAGGAGGAATGTCCAAATTTCATCCATTTATAATGATGATGCAGATAGCAGAAAATTACGCTTATAAGCATGTTGATGCTGTTGTGTCAATTTTACCAAAAACTGAAATCTATATGAGATCAAAAGGTTTGGCAGCTGGTAAATTCTATTGTATCCCGAATGGGATTGTCAAAGAAGATTGGGACAAACCAATGAAACTTGCCGATGAATATTCTGAGTTGTTGACACATTTACATGCTGAACATAAAACAATTGTTGGATTTACAGGGTCACATGGCATAGCTAATTCATTGCAAAGTATCATAGAAGCGGTTGGTAAGCTGGAAAGTAATAATATAGTTCTTGTCTTGGTTGGTACTGGCCAGAAAAAGGAATCTTTAAAGAGATATGTGGTTGAACATGGCATAAAAAACGTGTTTTTTATGCCTCCTGTACATAAACGAATGATTCCGTCGTTATTGGCAGAAATGGACATTTTATATATTGGTTGGGCAAAAAATCCGTTGTATCAATATGGTATTTCACCCAATAAAATATTTGATTATGCAATGGCAGCCAAACCTATTATTCATGCTGTTGAAGCGGCTAACGATTTGGTTAAGGATGCGCATTGTGGTCTTAGCGTAGAACCTGATAATATTAATGAAATTTCAGAGGCAATCCTCATCCTGTCTCGAATGACGCCCAGTGAACGTGAACAATTGGGTTTAAAAGGGAAAGAATATGTATTGCAAAATCATACGTATAATATTTTGGCAAATCAGTTTATAAAAATAATTGAACTAATAAAATAGGATTATGAATATTTCTTTTTCGCCTCCGGATATTGCAGAACAGGAAATAAATGAAGTTGCGGCTACTTTACGATCGGGTTGGATAACGACAGGTCCTCGAACTAAAGAGTTTGAACATCAAATTGCAACTTTTTGTCATACAGAGAAAGCTGCTTGCCTCAATTCGGCTACGGCTTGTATGGAGTTGGCGCTACGTTTGATGGGCGTTGGAGAAGGTGATGAAGTAATTGTACCTGCATATACTTATACGGCAACAGCCAGTGTGGTGTGTCATGTCGGCGCAAAGGTTGTTATGGTAGATTGTGCGCCAAATTCGTTTGAAATGGATTATACGAAAGTAGCAGAAGCCATTACGGAGCGTACCAAGGTGATTATTCCCGTTGATTTGGCAGGAATTGTATGTGATTATGATACTATTTTTAATATTGTAGAGTCGAAACGTGCACAATTTCGTCCCGGCAATAATATTCAAAAAGCATTTGGTCGTATCATTGTATTGGCAGATGCAGCTCATGCTTTTGGAGCAAATAGGAATGGAAAGCAATGTGGCGAAATCGCTGATTTTACCAGTTTTTCGTTTCATGCTGTCAAAAATTTGACAACAGCTGAAGGTGGTGCTTTGACATGGCGAAATATAGATGGTGTTGATAATGAATGGATTTATCAACAGTTGATGCTGGCTTCGTTACATGGTCAAAGTAAAGACGCGTTGTCTAAAACACAATTGGGAGCATGGGAATATGATATTGTGTGGCCGGCTTACAAGTGTAATATGACAGATATTATGGCTGCTATTGGCTTGATACAGTTTGAACGCTATCCTGCTATTTTGGCACGACGTCAGGCTATTATTGAACGTTATAATAAGGCTTTGGAGAATTGCAATGTACAACTTTTAAATCATTTCTCAGATAGTCATTCGTCAAGCGGTCATTTGTATATGGTGCGTTTATTAGAGAAAAATGTAACTGAACGTAATGATATAATAATCAAAATGGCAGAAAAAGGGATAGCGACAAATGTACATTACAAACCATTGCCAATGATGACGGCGTATAAAAATCTTGGTTTTGATATGGTTGTTTATCCTCATGCTTTTAATCAATATTGTAACGAAATTACTTTGCCATTGCATACGTGCTTGAAAGATGAAGAGGTGGAATATATCATTGCTAATTTTTTGCAATTGATTAAATGATTCGTTTATTTGATATACTGTTTTCGTGTATAGGGTTAATTATTTTAAGCCCATTATTTGCTGTGGTGGCTATTTGGATTAAGTTGGATTCAATAGGACCTGTGTTTTATCGTCAGATACGTGTTGGTAAAAATGATAAAGATTTTCGCATTTTCAAGTTTCGTTCTATGCGCGTCGGGTCAGATACAAAAGGTTTAATTACCGTAGGAGGGAAAGATATGCGTGTAACTCGGGCTGGATATTTCCTTCGCAAGTATAAAGTGGACGAGCTGCCTCAGTTGTTAAATGTTTTTGTTGGTGATATGAGTTTGGTTGGTCCACGTCCGGAAGTGCGAAAATATGTTGATTTATACACGCCGGAACAGCTCAAAGTTTTGTCGGTACGACCGGGAATTACAGATTATGCTTCTGTTGAATATGTTGACGAAAATGAAATTTTGGGTGCGGCAGAAGATTCGGAACGGACATATATTGAGCAGATATTGCCGGATAAGATCCGTTATAATATGAAATATATTAATCATCAGACACTTGGCGAATATTTTAAAATTATTTGGCTGACGTTTCTGAGTATTTTTAGATAAAATGAAAATAGCAATTGTAGGTACAGGTTATGTAGGTTTGGTTTCGGGAACATGTTTTGCCGAGATGGGCATTGATGTTACGTGCGTAGATATTAATCAGGCTAAAATAGATGCTCTTTTAGTCGGAGAAATTCCTATTTATGAGCCTAATTTGGATGCGATGGTACTTCGCAACGTAAAATCCGGACGTTTACATTTTACAACTGACTTACCGACAGTGTTAAATGATATGGATGTGGTTTTTTCGGCAGTGGGTACGCCGCCCGATGAAGATGGCAGTGCCGATTTGCGTTATGTGTTGGACGTTGCTCGTACAATTGGTCAAAATATGAACAAATATTTGGTTGTGGTAACGAAAAGTACTGTCCCTGTCGGAACTGCTGCCAAAGTTAAGGCTGTTATTTCAGAGGAACTTGTCAAACGAGGATTAGATTTGGATTTTGACGTAGCGAGCAACCCTGAATTTCTGAAAGAAGGTAATGCCATAGCCGATTTTATGAAACCGGATCGTGTGGTAGTAGGTGTTGAGGGTGAACGCGCCAAAGAAGTGATGACAAGTTTATATAAACCGATGTTAATCAGTAATTTCCGGGTGATTTTTATGGATATTCCATCGGCTGAGATGACGAAATATGCTGCCAATTCAATGTTGGCAACACGTATCAGTTTTATGAATGATATTGCAAATTTATGCGAATTGGTTGGTGCGGATGTGAATATGGTTCGTAAGGGCATTGGCTCAGATACGCGTATTGGAGGGAAGTTTCTTTATGCAGGAATCGGTTATGGTGGCAGTTGCTTTCCGAAAGATGTGAAAGCATTGATAAAAACTGCAGACCAAAAAGGTTACAGCATGCAGGTTCTTAAAGCGGTTGAGGCAGTCAATGAAGATCAAAAAAATGTACTTTTTCGCAAATTTGAGCACTGTTTTGGTGGAAAAATCAGTGGGCGAAAAGTAGCAATTTGGGGATTGTCATTCAAACCGGAAACGGATGATATGCGTGAAGCTCCTGCTTTGGTGTTGATAAACAGCTTGTTAAATGCAGGTTGCACAGTATCTGTTTATGATCCTGTTGCTATGAATGAGTGTCGCCGCCGAATTGGCGAGGTGGTTATTTATGCAAAAGACTTGTATGATACGGTGTTAGATGCCGATGCTATATTTCATGTTACAGAATGGAAAGAATTTCGTATGCCAAATTGGAAGGTGATTAAACGGGCAATGAAAACGGATGCTGTTTTAATTGATGGTCGTAATGTTTTTGACCAAAATGAAATAGAAGGTATCAAGTATTTGCGAATAGGATAAAAGAATGACAGGTTTTAAAAACATAGTGTCTTGTTTGGGAAGCAAAAGATTAGTAGAGAATTGCCTGATTGGATATTTTCTGTTTTTGCTTTTGTTTCCTACAATGAGAGTCCTTGTAATATCAGGGAAAGGTGCAGAAAATATAGGGGAATTGTTATTTTCCATGTTGCCGGAATTTTTTCTGCTTGTGTTTGTTGGTATCGTGGCTGTTGGATTTGTACGCAATTCGGAAAAAACTAAACTGACATGGTTTGATATTGTGTTTCTTGGATTTATTGTTACCAATATTGTGTTGGGGTTAATACTTTCTGCAAATGTTCATGTTTCTATATATGCTGTAAGGTTGACCTATTTGCCGATGATATTTTATTTTGTTGCCCGATTTGGCTTGCAACATGACCAGGCGACTTATGAACGAATTTTAGAGAAACTGAATCTTATTTTTGTGGCTACAGCTGTTGTTGGATTGTTGATTTATTTTTTTGCAATAGGTATCGATGATTATATGGTGGAGCGTGCCGATGGCATTGTGAATTTTTATTGCATACGGCGCATGAATTCTATTCTTTGGACGCCGGTAGTGTGGGCAACTTTAATGGGAGTGGCTTCTGTGTATAATTTCTATAAATTAAATAAAAAATTTTCTTATAAGTCGTTGCTTTTCTTTTTGATAGTTTGGACTTCTTTGTTTTTGAGTGTTTCTCGTGGTGCATTTCTTGCATTCACTGTATGTTTTATTTTGCTGGTGTTTTTCCAACGCCGCATAAAAACATTATTGATTATCCTTATCAGTTGTTCAATAATTGTGGGGCTACTTACCATTTGGGACAGAGAAGTTGCAAGAGTTTGCAAATTTTTGGTGCTTTCTCCTGTATATACGGCAATGAATATGATAGGAGTGGGAAGTAATCAGCAAACATTATTGCTGGAAAATGCAATAGATGAGACTCGAACGCAATTTTGGCATTCTGCCATTAACGATTTTTTGAAGCAACCGTATGGATATGGTTTGGGTAAAGCAGGTCATGTCGCACGGCGTTTCTATGGCTTTGACGATACCAATGCTTCTGTTTATTCTACCGATGGCTGGTATCTGAAAATGGCTTGTGAAACAGGCGTGTGGGGTATTTTGTCGTTTTTGACAATATGCGTAATCTTTTTTATACAGAGTGTTAAATATTTAATTAAAGATAGAAGTTCTATATTCTTGTTTTTCTTTCTTGTTTTTATATTTGTCGGGATACAGAATATAGGCAGTAACGTTCTTGATTTCTATTTTTTTGCAAATCTCTATTGGTTAATTATCGGATTTGCGCAAAATATGATAAATGATGCCCGAATTAGAGCAAAATAAACCGGATGTAAGCATTGTTATTGTCAATTACAATGTACAAAATTTGATTTTGAAATGTCTCCAATCTATTGAGGATTATTGTCAATTGTCTGATATAGAGATTATTGTGGTTGATAATAATTCATCGGATGAAAGTGTGGCAATGGTAAAACATCATTTTCCCTATGTTGTATTGATTGAGAATACGAAAAATGAAGGTTTCCCGAAGGCTAATAATCAGGCTTTTGCAAAAGCAAGGGGACAATATATTTTTATGCTGAATCCTGATGCCGAATTGTGCGATGATGCAGTGTCGATGTTAAGAAATTATATGGAAACAAACCCGTTTGTGGCATTAGCAGCCCCAAAATTGCTTAATACAGATGGCTCGTTTCAGCAATCTTTTTGGAGATTTCCGCGTATGCGTTATATCATTGCGGAAGATTTTTATTGTAAGCCGTTGTTGAAGAAAAAACATTATAATGATAAGAATGTCAACGAAATATTGATGGTGGATTCTGTTTCAGGAGCTGCTATGTTTTTCCGAAAATCCATTTTGAATTTGGTGGGAGAGCTTGATGAAACATTATTTTGGATAGAAGATGTGGACTTTTGCTATAGAATTGCACAACAGAATATGAAAATTGCTTATGTCCCATCGGTGCAGGTTGTGCATCATATAGGGCAAAGTGCCAAGAAAAATTACGAAATTTCCATATCAAATCAAGTGTACAATAAAATTAAGTTCGTAGGAAAACATTATTCCAAATGGCAGTCGGTGTGGATTAAGTTGCATAGTTTTTTTATTGTAGGATTGAAAATTATAATATTTGGAATGCTTGCACCCTTCAATAATATTTATCGTTTAAAAGCGAAGGCGTATGTTTATACAATCAAACGGGTATTTAATCCACCAACAGGCATAAAGTGATGATAGAAATATTTATAACGGGTGCATCAGGCTTTATTGGTAAGTCTTTAATTCCTCTTCTTAATGATGAGGGATTGCATCTTTATTTGCTGACACGGGATATTCGTAAGAAAGAGTTGTGTGGGTTTACCAATAAAAATATAGAATGGGTAGTAGGTAATTTAAATGATGCAGAATCTTATGAAAGGTATGTTCTGAAAAGTTCTGTGATTATTAATTTGGCGGGAGAAATTAATCATCTTGACAATTTGCATAAAACGAATGTAGATGGCGTTCAAACATTGATAGATGTCGTAAAAAAAAGTGCGGATAAACGAATTATTCATGTAAGCAGTGTGGGAGTGGCTGGCGTACAATATTCTGATAGACAAAAGATTGTAGATGAATGTACTGCCTGTTTTCCACAAAATGAGTATGAGCAAACAAAATATGCAGCGGAGCAGATTTTATTACGACAGATTCCGGCAAAGCGATTAATTATTTTGCGTCCGACAAATGTGTTTGGTGAGAATCACCCTAAAAATCATTTGTTGAATTTGTTTAGTCAACTTACAAAGCAAAAAATGATTATTTGCTCAAAAGAGGCACGTGTTAATTATGTATATGTAAAGGATGTTGCAAGCATTATTAAGCAAATGTTGCTGTCTAATTCTTGTTACGGAATTTATAATGTTGGCACTGCTATTGCTATGAGTGAGTTTTTACACGATATTATCGAATTGCGTCATTCAACATGTAAGGTCGTGTTGATAAATAAATACATGTTTAATCTAACAATTTTGTTAAAACCATTTTTATCGAAAACAACTTGGCTGAAATTGAAAACTTTGAATAATCAAGTTGTTTATTCTGATCGCAAATTGTTAGAAGATTTTCCTTATCCTATTGATTTACAGATAGGTTTACGTAAAACAATAGACTTCTATGTTCAAAAAGGCTTGTTAAATGAGTAAAATTTGTTTTTTAGCAAATGCAAAAAGTATTCACACTGTTCGATGGTGTAATTATTTTTTAGAACGAGGTCATCAGGTGTCTGTTATTACATTACAAGATGCTCAGATAGATGGTGTATCTGTGCATTATGTAAATTGTGGCAAGATAGACAATAATGGTGGAAATTGGAGAATCATTTTTGCCATTGGGAAAGTGAAACATTTATTAAAAAAGCTTCAGCCTGATATTATTCATGCTTTGTATGCCACCAGTTATGGGTTGTTAGGTGCATTGTCAGGTGTACATCCTTTTGCTGTTACAGCTTTGGGGTCGGATGTTTTAGTCAGTCCCGCAAATAATAAATTTTACCGTCGGTTGTTACGATTTGTGTTTTCTAAAGCACAATGGATTACATCTATGTCTGAGGAAATGTATGCTTTAATGTTGAAATATGGAGCAGCGGAAGATCGGACAGAGGTATTGGTTTTTGGAATAGATGCTACTGTTTTTAACCATGTTAATCGTTGTTTGTCTAAAGATTGTTTTGTTATAACAAGTACTCGAAATTTTGAACCGATATACCATGTAGATACTTTTTTGGATGCAGTGAATCTTTGCAGGAAAAGAATTCCGAATTTATCTGTTAATCTTATTGGATCCGGCTCTTTGGAGGTAATGTTGAAAGATAAAATAGAAAAACTAAAATTGGCAGATATCGTCTCTTTTGCCGGCAAACTTACTCAGCCGGAGATTGCATCGTATTTGAATCAATCGCAAATATTTGTTTCTGTGTCAAGTTCAGATGGTAACAATATCTCGCTTAATGAAGCTATGGCATGTGGTTGCTTTTCGGTAGTATCGGATATTCCTGCTAATAGACAGTGGATAATTGAAGGCGAGAATGGCTTTTATTGTAACGAAATTACAGCGGAAGCTATAGCAGCCTCGATTCAGCGGGCTTATGTTGCATATGATGAAATAACCGAACGCTGTGTGGAGATGAATGAAAGAATAATTGCAGAACGGGCTAATTGGCATGTAAACATGCAGCGTGTAGAAGCTAAGTATAAACAGTTAATACAATCATAATGAAACAACGATTATTAATTATTGGAGCAGGTGGACATGCTAGAGTTGTTGCAGAAACGGCTTTATTGGAAGAGAAATATGAGTTGGTCGGTTTTATTGATGATTATGTAGCAATCGGGACCGTTATTTTGCGAGATTATAAAGTTTTGGCTGCATTACAAAATATTGACCGATTAGAATTTGATGTGTTTATTGTAGCAGTTGGTAAGAATTCTGTTCGAAAAAACATATATGATTTTTTAAAACAAAAATATGAACCGGCACTTGTTATTCATCCTCAAAGTGTGATTTCGCCTTTTGCACATATAGCCAAAGGTTGCGTTGTATTGGCTAACGCTGTAATTTCGTTTGGTGCCTCTGTGGATGAGAATACAATTATCAATTCGTCCTCATTAGTCGATCATGAATCTGCTATTGGGAAACATTGTCATGTTGCACAAGGGGCTTTAATTGGCAGTAATTGTGTGCTTCCTGAGCTATCTGAATTGAAGTTGGGAGAACGTGTCTTTTCATATTCTCAATATTGAGATTAAATAATTATGAATATCCTTCTTATAAATCATTATGCAGGTGCACCTGAATTGGGAATGGAGTTTCGCCCGTATTATTTGGCGCGTGAATGGCAAAAAATGGGACATCAGGTTTTGATTGTTGGAGCAACTTTTTCGCATTTACGTAAGAAACAGCCTTCCAAAGGTTATCAAACCATTGACGGTGTCAATTATTTGTGGTTGTCAACGAATAAATATAGTGGGAATGATATAGGACGCTTCGTTTCTATGCTTTGTTTTGTTTTCCAATTGTTTGTACATTTTTCAACTCTGAAAAAGTTCAATTCAGACGTTGTAATTGCTTCGTCCACATATCCTTTGGATAATTATCCGGCTCGAAGAATTGCAAAAGCATCTCATGCAGAATATGTATATGAAATTCATGATTTATGGCCACTTTCGCCCATAGAACTTGGTGGAATGTCGCCCCATCATCCGTTTATCCGCATCATGCAGAGAGCAGAAAATTTTGCGTATAAAAATTGTGATAAATGTGTCTCTATTTTACCGAAAGCCAATGCGCATGCTGTCAAACATGGTTTGGCACCTCAAAAATTTTTCTGTGTACCAAATGGTATTGTGGAATCGGATTGGAAGAATCCGATGGAATTAGTAGGTGAACATGCCGATTTACTGAAACAGCTGCATGCAGAACATAAAATAATTGTTGGCTTTACCGGTGCTCATGGAGTAGCTAATTCATTACAACCGCTTATTGGTGCAGTTGGAATGCTGGCAGAGAAAAATATAGCGTTGGTTCTGGTTGGCACAGGACAAGAAAAAGCACGCTTGATACGCTATGCTGCCGACCAAGGTTGGACAAATGTCTATTTTTTACCTTCCGTTGGTAAACAAATGATACCTTCGTTGCTAAAAAATATGGATATTTTGTACGTTGGTTTGCGCAAACGTGCTTTGTTTCAATTTGGTATCAGTCCTAATAAGATTTTTGATTATATGATGGCCTCCAAACCTATTTTGCAAGCGATTGAGGCAGGTAATGATTTGGCAAAAGATGCCGATTGCGGCATTACCGTTGAACCGGATAATGTGGCGAAGATAGCAGACGCAATAACAACTTTAGCCAATATGGCGGAAAAGGATAGAGACCGATTAGGGCAAAATGGACATGATTATGTATTGAAGTATCATACGTATGATGTGTTAGCAAAGCAGTTTATAGATATTTTAGCTAAACAACTATGAAAATTGTAACTATTGTAGGTGCGCGACCTCAATTTATTAAGGCGGCTGTTGTCAGCAGGGCTTTCGCTTCTCACAAGGATTGCGAGGAGGTTATAGTTCATACGGGACAGCATTTTGATGAAAATATGTCGGATGTGTTTTTTGAAGAAATGGCCATTCCAAAGCCACATTACAATTTGAATATCAATGGCCTTGGACATGGTGCAATGACAGGACAGATGTTAGAGGGAATTGAGAAGATTCTGCAAGCGGAGCAGCCTGATTGGGTGTTGGTATATGGTGATACTAATTCTACTTTGGCTGGTGCTTTGGCAGCAAAAAAACTACATATCAAATTAGCACATGTAGAGGCAGGGTTGCGTTCTTTTAATATGGATATGCCGGAGGAAATTAACCGTATTTTGACGGACAGAATCAGTGATATCTTATTTTGCCCGACCAATCAAGCTGTCGAAAATTTACGGCACGAGGGTTATGAGAATCTTCATTGTCGAATCTTGAAATGTGGTGATGTAATGCAGGATGCAGCATTGTTTTATGCTTCTAAATCACGTATGCCACAAGTCGCTATTCCTGATAAGTTTATTCTTTGTACATTGCATCGTGCCGAAAATACAGATGACCCAAAGCGTTTGAGCAATATTGTAAGAGCTTTGGAAACCCTTTCAGAAACCACGAAGGTTGTTATACCTTTACATCCGCGTACTAAAGCCAAATTGGAAAACATGAACTATGATTTCGAACATTCGCCGATTTTGTTTATTTCGCCGGTTGGTTATTTAGAGATGGTTGAATTATTGAAAAATTGTTTGCTGGTTATGACTGATAGTGGCGGATTGCAGAAAGAAGCCTATTTGTTTAGGAAATATTGTGTAACCTTACGCGACGAAACAGAATGGGTAGAATTGGTTGCCAATGGCTATAATATTTTAGCCGGTAGTGATACCAAAACAATATTAGAAGACGCAACAAACTTGTTACAGAGAGGCAAAATGGAAGCCAATGATGCTCTTTATGGCTCTGGAGATGCGGGGAACTTTATAGTTGAATCTTTGACATAAATATTGCAATTACTTTTTTATTTAATATTTGTGTAAGAAAATTTAATACTGTACTTTTGCACCAAAATTATTGTTATGGATACTTATTTTAAGCATGAATCGGCTTATGTAGATGATAATTGTCAAATTGGCTCAGGCACTAAGATTTGGCATTTTTCGCATATTATGTCCAATTGCGTTATTGGTGAGAATTGCAATATTGGGCAAAATGTGGTTATTTCACCGGAGGTCAGACTTGGACACAACGTTAAGATCCAAAATAATGTATCGGTTTATACCGGCGTTATTTGCGAAGATGATGTGTTTCTTGGACCGTCAATGGTATTTACCAATGTTATCAATCCGCGTAGTGCCGTGTCACGAAAAAATGAGTATCGACCAACAATTATTCATCGTGGAGCAAGTATTGGAGCGAATGCCACATTGGTATGTGGAAACGAAATTGGCGCGTATGCTTTAGTCGGAGCCGGCTCTGTAGTGACAAAACCTGTTAAACCGTATGCGCTGATGGTTGGTAATCCTGCTAAACAAATAGGTTGGGTAAGCGCGTATGGCGAGAAACTTAAGTTTGATACCAATGGCGATGCCGTTTGCCCGGTTACAGGTGAACATTATCGATTGGATGACGGGAAGGTTATGAGTATAAACAAATAAACAATTAATATTATGATTAAATTTGCAGTAGTAGGGCAGGGACATATTGGGAAACGACATGCAGAAATGGTGCGTCGCAATCCCGATTCGGAACTTGTTGCTGTTTGCGATGTGTTACCAAAAGAACAAACAGGGTGTGAAAACATCGAAGTTCCTTATTTTTCATCTATTGATGAGATGCTATCGTCAGGATTGGATTTTGATGTGGTAAATATTTGTACACCGAATGCCTATCATGCCACGTATGCCGTGAAAGCATTATCGGCAGGCAAACATGTGGTACTTGAGAAACCGATTGCCTTGACTAAAGCCGATGCCGAACGCGTGGTTTTCAAATCGTTGGAAATGAGCCGTTCTGTATTTTGTGTAATGCAAAACCGTTATTCTCCACCGTCTGTATGGCTAAAAGAATTGGTTTCTAATAAAACATTGGGTGATATTTATATGGTAAAACTTGATTGTTATTGGAATCGTGATGACAGATATTATAAAAAAGGAAATTGGCATGGAGATGCCGTACTTGATGGAGGAACGCTCTTTACACAATTCTCTCATTTTATTGATATTATGTATTGGTTGTTTGGCGATATTACAAATATTCGCGGTAATTTTGCTGATTTTAATCACCAAAAACTGACAGCTTTCGAAGATAGTGGTGTCGTTACCTTTGACTTTATCAATGGAGGAATGGGCTGTTTAAATTATTCTACAGCAGTTTGGGATACCAACCTCGAAAGTGCTATTACCATCATAGGCGAAAAAGGAACCGTAAAGGTTGCCGGTCAGTATATGAATGAAGTAACATATTGTCATATAAAAGATTATGTGATGCCGGAATTGGCTCCTTCAAATCCACCTAATGATTATGGTGCGTATAAAGGTTCGGCACAAAATCATCATTATGTCATTCAGAATGTGGTCGAAAAATTCATGGATAAAGGTACAATTACAACCAATGTACTGGAAGGTTTGAAGGTAATTGATATTATTGAACGTATTTATTTGGTACGTGACCAACAATGGAAAAAACAAATCTGATTTTCTAAGTTATATTTTCATTAAAAGAGCATTTATAGATAAATGCTCTTTTTTTATTGATAAAAAACTCTTTCGTGTAATTAACAAATGTTATTATTTTGGATAAATGATAAATAAGATATAACTTTGTGCTCAATAACAATGTTTTAAAACATAAAATAATGCAGGATAAAGAAATTGTTCCAATTGATGAGTTTAGTGATATGTGGGATGTTCTTACTCAGGAAGAACGAATGTATTTGCGTGAGAATACTACCATTCAACATTTTAAGAAAAATCAAGTAATTTATTGTGAGGGAGAACAACCGGCTTATTTGATTTGTCTGATAACCGGGAAAGTTAAAATTTACAAAGAAGGAATTGGTGGGCGAAACCAAATAGTGATGATGGTAAAGCCCAAAGAATCATTTGCTTATCGTGCATTCCTGGCAGAAGAGTCTTATTTGACGTGTGCTGCTGCGGTGGAGGCAACTTCTGCATATTTTGTACCACTAAATGTTATTCATGAAATGATTTGTTCAAATAACAAATTGGCATTTACTTTTATTAAAATAATGGCCAAAGAGTTAGGACGAGCACACAGTCGAACTGTTAATCTGACGCAAAAACATATACGCGGGCGCTTGGCTGAGGCAATTATTAATCTGATAGAACATTACGGATTGGAAGATGATGGTAAAACCATTAACATTTGTTTATCGCGCGAAGATTTGGCAAATATTTCCAATATGACGACGGCAAATGCCATACGGACACTTTCTACTTTTGTATCGGAACAGATTTTAATTGTAAATGGTCGTCATATAACTATTCTTGATAGAGAAAAATTACAGAAAATCAGCAAGATAGGATAACGTTTCAATTGCTAAGGATAAAAAGAGGTTTCGACCTCTTTTTCGTTTTTGTGTTAAAATGATACCATTGTTACTTGTTAAAAGAAATAAGCAGTACCTTTGCAACTTATAAGCTGATAGTGTAACTCTTGCGTATGAAAATGCCCGATCTCAAAATAATTGTCCTTTTAATAATTTGGTTTTGTATGCAGATTGTTGGTGCAACCTGCCAAGACGGTACACTGCTGTATAAAGAAGATTTTGGAGGAAATTCACAAAGCGATCCAATATTCAGCACCACGCCTATACCACAAATTACAGGCATTGATTTTCATAGTAATGGTGACCCGCGTTATGGATATGCCATTCGTAAGTGGGGTTGGCAACATACATCGTGGTATCGTAATATGGATGACCACACTTTCCCAAACGATACATCGCGTGGTTACTTTTTACAAATTGACGGTACCGAAAAGTCAGCACAATTTTATACGTGCACTATTTCCAATTTGTGTGTTGGTTCCACTTTATATTTCTCCATGTGGGGCATGAGTTCGGTTGCCAAAGCCTATGCGACCCAATATGCTGAGGCGAAGTTGAAATTAATTATAGAACAAACAGATGGTACGCTATTGGCAGAACAAGAAGTTGTGTTGAAAAATGGCGTTGAAGAGTGGGAACAGATTGGTCTTCAATTTACACTGATGTCACTTGAGAATAGTATTGTTTTTAGAATTATCAATAATAGCGGAACATCTTCAGGTAATGATTTTGCACTCGACGATATTGAAATACGACTTTGTGCTCCGCTTGTTACTGTTTACTCGGAATTTCCGATTTGTGAAGGTGCGACCACCACACTTGCCGGCATATGTGTCAATGATGGAATATTTAATGAGCCTTTGGAGTATCGCTGGTTATATAGTGCAACGGGCGATTTGACATCTCAAGATTCATGGACAACAATTGGCACAAACAGTACAAACTTAACAATCAATTCTGTTTCAGCAGAGAATCCCGGATTCTACCGTTTGGCGGTAGCTCCGCAAGGTGGTGACATTGAATATGTCAACTGTCGAGCTGTAAGCGATCCTATACAATTGCAGGTTGAAAGTTGTACAAATCGGGAATGTACCGATGGAACTTTACTTTACAAAGAAGACTTTGGAGGAAACAATACTACTGACCCGATTTTCAGCACAATAGGGTTGCCACAAATTATAGGTATAGATTTTCATGCGGATGGAGTTTCGCAACTTGGCTATGCCATTCGTAAATATTCCATAGCTCATAAAGAGTGGTACGAAGATGTATCAGATCATACTCATCCGAATGATACATCTCGAGGTTATTTATTACAAGTAGATGGTTTGGAAACGCCGGCTCAGTTTTATAAATGTGAAATTGAAAATTTATGTGCCGGAGCCAATTTAACGTTTTCTATGTGGGGGATGAGTAGCACAAAAACACCATATTGGGCGGATGCCAATTTAATGATGATTATTGAATCGAAAGCAGGAACAGTATTGACACAAAAACCGGTTACTTTGGAAAATAGGAAAGGCTATTGGGAACAGATAAAATTAAACTTTACGTTGCCTCCAAGCGAGAGCAGTTTGATTTTCAGAATCATCAATAATAGTGGAACAAACGCCGGTAACGATTTTATGCTCGATGACATTGAAATTCGTCTGTGTACCCCACCTGTAACGGTAACGGTAGAAGATACCGTTTGTGCAGGGGAAAGCACTACCTTAAACGGAACATTTGTAAATGACGGCACATTTACCGAACCGCTTGAATATCGTTGGTTGTATAGTGCGACCGGCGATTTGACTTCATCTGTCATTTGGACGACAGTTGGGACAAATAGTCCGACTTTACAGCTGCCATCTGCAACATCAACCAATTCGGGATTCTATCGTTTGGCGGTAGCATCTGAGGGCAGCATTGATTTTGAAAATTGTCGTGCCATGAGTGATCCGGTGCAAGTGGTGGTTAAGGATTGCCTATCGCCTTGCATTGCTGTATATGATACGATAAATATCTCGGGTTGTGATTCTCTTGTTTGTAATGGGAAAACTTATTTTGAAGATACGGCTATTATAGATTCTTTACGCTCTGTTACCGATTGTGATAGTGTAGTTGTTACACAGTTGCATATACATCATTCTGCATACAAAGAATACTTTTTTAATGGTTGTGATTCTGTCGTTTTTGCAGGAAAAACTTATCTTACAAGCACATTGCTTTCTGATACATTGACAACAATTTCTGGGTGTGATAGTATTATTCTGATACATATTAAGATAGGGCAGGCAATGCATACCTATTACAATTTGCATGGTTGTGATTCGGTAATTTATAGAGGGAAAATTTATTTTTCCGATACAGTTGTTACAAATTCATTGACATCTGTTACCGGTTGCGACACTATTGTTACGCTTTCTATTCGAGTACATCATTCAGTGCAACAAGAACTAACTTTGCATGGTACGGATTCGGTTACGCACAATAATGTCGTTTATACGGTAAATACCGATATGAATGAATATTTGACGACGTCTTTTGGTTGTGACAGTTTAGTTTTGTTACATATTAGAATCGGAGATGTTGTATCGGAACAATCTGATACGGTTGATTTGATAGTGAACAAATATAACTGGATAGTATTATGCAATAATATTAAAGTCAGGAAATTAGTCCCCAATTATAAGCGCATACATTATCAGTGGTATAAAGATGGTGTTCTTTTGCGTAATGCCATTGATGATTATTATACGGAAGATAAGGAGTTGGAAGGGTGTTTCTTTTTGAAGTTGCAAGTTACCGATAATGTGCAAACTCATTACTTTAATTCTAATACATTATGTATCAATAAGCGTGAATTGATAATATCGCCCACTCCTGTAGGAACCGGAGAAATTTTGATTGTTGATTATCCGTTTACGGAAACAGAAAAAAACGGATTGCGGGTAGAAATCTATAATGCTGTCGGTATTCAGGTTGCAATCATTCAACCGGAGATTTATCCGATACGAATTCACCGAAATTTTGCCACCGGCATCTATTATTTAAAAATAGTAATGGGAGGAGGAAATGTTGTTGGTGAAAAACTGATTGTAAGATGATTGTACGTTTGCTATATGGTGGCGTGTTGTGTTTGATTTTGTGCTGGGCAAACTGTTTTTGTGTCTCATCACAAGCAATTGCCGATTATCCATCTGCGTGGAATGAACGTTTGTCAAAGTGTTATTATAGAGGAGGAAATGATTGTCATTGTGGTTCTACGCATATTGACAAACCGTCCGTTCGTTTATCGCAATATTTTTCGCTGGTGTTTGGAGGTGGTATTTCCGGTTTAACCTATGTTTCAGACTTTGGCGGGTTGTCTCCTGCTGCAAATGCGTTATTTGGAGTAACTTATTCTTTCTATATTCGTGGGAAGGCCGGTTTGAAGTTTGGAGTTGATTTGGCTTATGCCGGCAGTAAATATGAAGCGGTCAGTTATCATGATTTATATAGTGTGGTTGATGTAGAAAAAGATGTAATGGATGTTTATTATACAGTTGATAAAATATCAGAGCGACACAATCAGTGGTTGTTAGAAATACCATTCCAGTTAGCATTGCGTTTTGATCCGATTACAATAGATATTGGTCCCAAAATATCTATTCCTATTGTGAGAAATTATCAAGAGCAATTGTCGGGTGTCGATTTGCGGTGTTATTATCCCACATATGATGTGGAAATTGATAAAGCAATAGCATTGGCAGCCGACAAATATGCCGAAACAACTGTTAATGATAAAATTGATTATTTTCCTGCTTGTTGGATATCCTTGTCGGCAAATTTTGCGTATAGTTTTATGTTGAAATCGGGGAACGAGTTAGGCTTGGGTGTTTATGCCGATTATGCTTTAAATCGCTATAAAAATCAGCGTACACGTAATTTGTCGTTAGTGTCCATTACCGATACTCATGATGGCATTCCTGTAGAACGTTTGTCGGAAAGTGTTTTACAAAGCAACCATGCTTTGTCTGGTAAACAGGTTGTATCTGAATTTGGCTATTTTTGTGTTGGTTTGAAACTGACGTACGATATTACCCTCAAAGCGAAGAAGTAAGCTTATAATTAATAAAAAAATATTTTTACAGTGTGGCTTTGTTACTTATTTTTGTAACTTTGTTGCTAATTTGTATTTATTAAATTCTTGAAAAATTAACTTCGAAATGAAACTTCTTATAACAGGTGCTTATGGTCAATTGGGAAACGAAATGCGTGTTGCACTTGAACGTTATCCGCAATTGCAATCAGTGTTTACCGATGTTGATACGCTCGATATTTGCGACAAAACTGCTCTTGATGTCTTTGTGTGTGAGCACAACCCCGATGTTCTGGTAAACTGTGCAGCTTATACTGCTGTTGATAGAGCAGAGGACGATGTTCAACTTTGTTACAAAATTAATTGTGATGCTGTACGTAATTTGGGTGAAGTGGCACAAGCACACAAGATGAAAATTGTACATATTTCTACCGATTATGTGTTTGATGGCACAAATCATGTTCCTTATACGGAAGATATGCCCGTATCGCCAACGAATGTTTATGGCAAGTCGAAGTTGGCAGGCGAACGTGAACTGCGAAAAGCATGTCCCGATGCGCTTATTTTGCGTACCTCGTGGCTTTATTCCGGTTTTGGTAATAATTTTGTGAAAACAATGTTACGTCTTGGAAACGAGCGTGACCGATTAAAAGTTATTTTCGATCAAATTGGCACGCCAACTTATGCAGCCGATTTGGCAGACACTATTCTTCAAATTCTTACAGCAGACACATTTGTTCCCGGGATTTATCATTTCTCAAATGAGGGCGTTTGTAGTTGGTACGATTTTACACAAATTATTTTTAAATTAGCTGATGTTAAGTGTGAAGTAACTCCCATTGAATCAAAGGACTATGCCGTTCGTACACCTCGTCCGCATTATAGTGTGCTGAATAAGGGCAAGTTAAAAAAGACTTATCAGATAGAAATCCCTTATTGGATTGATGCTTTGGAACGCTGTTTGAAAGTGTTGTTAGATCATAAAGATTAAATTGAGAAACAGATTCTTTGGTGTATAAAAAGAAAAAAATGGTGCAAATTCAATTTGAATTTGCACCATTTTTGTAAATGAATAGATACAATTATTTCATTGGAATATTTTCTAAGGTTGCCACCAAAAAACCCCAAAATTTCTGTACGCTTGGAATGTTTACTTTTTCGTCCGGAGAATGTGGATGACAAATGGTCGGCCCAAAAGAAATCATATCTAATCGTGGCTCGGTGGCACCGATAACGCCACATTCCAAACCTGCATGAATGACTTGTACTTTGGCTTTTTCGCCAAATTTTTTGGTGTAAAGTTCGTCCATCTCTTTTAATATAGCCGATTGCAAATTTGGATTCCAACCCGAATAGCTGCCTGAGAATTCGACTTTTGCACCTGCTAATGAGAAAACGCTTTCTACCATAGATGCCAATTCTTCTTTTTTGCTGTCAACTGAGCTGCGTAGCAGGCATTTTACCTCTATGGTGTCGGCTGTTGAAGTAATAATGGAGAGATTGTTTGATGTTTCAACTATTTCCGGAATTTCCGGAATAAAGCGGAAAACACCGTTGGGACAAGCTGTAATCGCATTGACCAAATCGTCTTGTACTTCTTCGGGAATAATGGTTTCCGGCATATCCACGTCTTCAATTTTGAAAGTCATTTTATTGTCGATGGCTTTGTATTCATCATTAAACAAATCTTCATATTCGGATACCAATTTCTCAATATTTGTACGTTCTCCCACAGGAATAGATATAATGGCAGCCGCTTCGCGTGGAATGGCATTGCGCATATTCCCGCCGTCCACCCATGCCAAACGAACTTCGTAGGAGATAATGGCTTCTTTCAAAAATCTGAATAGCAGTTTGTTGGCATTGGCTCGTCCTAATGCAATATCCAAACCGGAATGACCTCCCTTTAAGCCTGTTAGAGTAATTTTTAAAGCAATATCATCGGCATACGACGGGACACCTACAAATTTCCATGATATGTTGGCATCAATACCGCCGGCACAGCCAACATAGAGCTCACCCTCTGTTTCCGAATCAAGATTAAGTAAAATATCTCCTTTCAGAAATCCGGGTTTTAAAGCAAACGCTCCAACCATATTGGTTTCTTCATCTACAGTTAACAAAACTTCCAAAGGTCCGTGTTGTACCTCGGTCGATTCCAAAATAGCCATAGCAGCTGCAACGCCAATTCCGTCGTCTGCTCCAAGTGTTGTGCGGTTGGCTTTTACCCATTCGCCGTCTATAATGGTTTGTATGGCATCTTTCTCAAAAACATGCTCAATGTTGCTATCCTTTTGGGGAACCATATCCATGTGAGCTTGCAAAATAGCAGTTTTTCGTCCTTCCATGCCTTTTGTTGCCGGTTTACGTATCAAAACACTACCGGTTTCATCTTGTTCTGCTTCCAAATTCAAATTATGAGCAAAGTTCATAATCATTTTTGAAACTTCTTTCAGGTGATGTGAAGGGTGTGGAGTCTGACAGATTTTATAAAAATTGTTCCATAATGCTTGTGGTTGCAATTCACGAATGTCATTTTTGGTTGCCATAATGATAAGATTAAAAGTTGTTTTATTTGCCTCGTAATAAATTGATATCACCACTTAATTTATAGACGATGGGATTGCCGTCTGTATCTTTGTCCGATCCTGTTGCTTCAATAATGTAGTAGTAAGCTCCTGCGGCAGACATTTGCCCGTTAACTGTACCGTCCCAGCCTTTTCCGGCATCGTCTGATTTGAAAAGCAATCGCCCCCAACGATTATAAACCCAGCAATGATATGTAAGTAACGATTTGTATGCTACTCTGAATTCGTCGTTTATTCCGTCCCCATTGGGCGTAAACACATTGGGCACAGTCAATGATGATTCTAATACTTTTATATTTAAGGAATCGGTGGTATTGCAGCCGTCGCTGCTTACTTTCAGTCGTACACGATAGGAACCTGATTCTGAAAAGGTGTAACGTAAATTTCTGTCGGTGTAGCGGATATAATCGGTTGGCGTTTCAGTTTTGTATATGAACCATTCGTAAAAATTGGCGACAGGTTCATTGGCATTGCTGGTAAAATCTACCACCAGCGGAGCAGAACCTGAAGTGCCGTCAGATCCCTTGCGTTCTACTTCGTTTTTAATATTACGTTCGGCAATTTCGCCTTTCGGGTATGATTTTACGGCAATGGCTTTGTAGATTGGCGTGTACAGCGAATCGATTTTTAATCCCATTTCTGTTGCAAACTGATCACCCGATAAAAAGAATTGGGTGTCGCAATATGGCGCGGCAATCGGAAGTTCTGTAAAAGGTGCAGATTTGCTGAAATTGACATCTTTTGTATTCCAAGCATCAGAACTCCATTCTTTATCGGTATAAGTAACGGTAAAATTACGTTTTAAACTATGTGTGTTTTTGTTTTTGTCTTTGTAGGTTAATTCGGGTACATTCCAATCTATCAATAGTTTGATATAGTCGCATTTGTCGTCTGCTTCCACTACACTCAACGAATTCATTGTCAGTGGGTATTTCGAGTAGTCAATAGCCCAAATCCAATATGTTGGTACATCATTGATGACAAGAATGTAACCTGTGGCATCGTCTGGTGCGATACTTTTTGTACCGCTTGCATATTCTGTACCATCAAAAAGTGTCCATTTTATTTCTGTTTCCGCTTCTGTTCCCGTATAGGTGATTTCTGTAGAAATATCTATTGATTTGAATAAGAATAATTTATCTAACCCGTCAACATCCTGCATCAAACATGACCCTGCAGGTGAAACAATAAATTGTGCTTGCGAAAAAGCGCAGAAACAGATTAGAAATAAAATAGCAGCAACTTTTTTCATATTGGTAAATGTGTGTAATGTTTTACCGTTCTATCTATTATGCGAATAATTTATCAATCGTGTCCGCATACATATTTTCCACCACATTACGTTTTACTTTTAACGTAGGAGTAAGCACATTATTTTGTGTCCATTCATCGCCTATCAGTTCAAAACGTTTTATTTGTTCCCAATCGCCAAAATTCGGATTGATTTTTTTAACCTCTTTTTGGTAACGGGCTATTACTAATGGATTTTTTACCATTTCTTGTGGCGTAGTAAATGGAATTTTATGTTTTTTACACCAGTTTTTTAGAAATATAAAATCAGGGGTTATCAAAGCAGCTGCAAATTTTTTGTTTTCGCCGAATACCACAATATTGTCGATAAATCCCGATTCTGCAAACTTGGCTTCAATAATTTGCGGATTGATATATTTTCCAAAAGAAGTTTTAAAAATGTTTTTCAGACGTCCGGTTATTGTCAAAGCACCGTCGGGAGAAAATTTTCCTGTGTCGCCTGTGTGGAGCCAACCGTCTTTGTCGATAACCTGTGCTGTCAGTTCCGGGTCTTTGTAATAACCAAGCATAATATTGTGCCCGCGACACAAGATTTCATCGTTATCGCTGATTTTTACATCTAAACCTTCCAGCGGTTGTCCTACCGTTCCAAAGTCGCGCCCACCTTTATGGCGGTTCATTACGGCAATTACCGGTGATGTTTCACTCATACCGTAGCCTTCAAATACCGGCATTCCGATAGCAGAGAAGAAAGCTGCCATATGTGATTGTAGAGCAGACCCTCCGGATACGACAATATCAAAATTGCCTCCAATTGCAGCACGCCATTTCGAATAAATCAGTTTGTCGGCTATGCGATGGCGAAATTCATACCATTTGGTATGCTTTTCTACATTGTATTTTTTGGCTAACTCAAAAGCCCAATAATAAATCATACGTTGTATTAATGGTAACTTTTTGCCGGCATGTAGCAATTTATCGTAAATTTTTTCCAACAGACGCGGTACACACGTCATAAATGTAGGGTTAATTTCTTTGATATTGTCGGCTATTGTGCCAAGGCTTTCCGCATAATAGACGGAAATGCCCAAATATTGATACAAATAAACCATAACACGCTCATAAGCGTGGCATAACGGTAAAAAACTCAATGCTGTTTTGTTCCATTTCGCAGGTGTTTCTTTTACGCTCATAAAGTTCTGAACAACATTGTTGTGGCTCAACATAACGCCTTTCGGGTTTCCGGTTGTTCCTGATGTGTAGATAATGGTTGCCATATCCATTTTGTCGATGCCATTCTGAATGGTCTTGAGCTTTTCGGGTTCAGGGTTGGCTTTACCTAACTCTACCAATTGATCAAAATAAGGAAATGCACCTTGATCTACAAATGTGTAAATGTATTTTAAAGACTTGATGTCTGGTAAAATCGGCTCTATTTTTGTGCGTAATTCTTTACCTTCTATAAATAGGGCTTTGATTTCGGCATGATTAAAAATATATTTATAATCGGCCTGACTGATGGTAGGATAAACAGGTACACTGATGGCACCCATTTGCATAACAGCCATATCCAGCATATTCCATTCCGGACGATTAGAACTAATAATGGCGACTTTGTCGCCGGGTTGTATGCCAATTTTCATAAAGCCATAGCTCAAATAATTGGCAATTTCTACATATTCCTGAATGCTGTATTTTTTCCATTC
>JAQUTW010000009.1:58689-62217 GCA_028694215.1 Paludibacteraceae bacterium
GTGGTAACTTCGGGATAAAGCAGAGCTATTTCTTGAGCTGTTTTTCTCCATAATTGCGATGTTGCCAAAATGTTGGCTTTATCTACAACTGTAAGTTTTTTTCTACGTTTCATGGCGAATTTATATGCCAAATGAATGATGCGTTCGATTTCTTTGCGTGAATAAGTGCAAGTGTCACAAGCGGAGTTTCCGTCGGCACTTATGCCGTGAGGTTCTCCAAAATAGAGACCTCCGGTCAGTTCGCGAATGCACATAAAATCAACATCTTGTATTAAATCTTTTCGTAGCGGTGATTTGTCTAATAGTAAATCGAAGGTGGTAACCGGACGAATATTGGCATATAATCCCAATTTTTTTCGCATGGCCAACAAACCCTGTTCGGGACGAATTTTAGCTGTTGGGTCATTATCGAATTTAGGATCGCCTACGGCACCAAACAATACCGCATTGTTGCGCATACATATTTCGTGAGTGATGTCGGGGTAGGGATTGCCGGTTTTATCAATGGCATTTGCTCCGCAAATGGCATATTCATAATTAATTTTATGACCAAATTTGTTTCCTATGGCGTTGGTGATTTTTATGGCTTGTTCCATTATTTCTTGTCCTATACCGTCGCCCGGCAATATTGCAATGTTGAGTTCCATTTTTATTGTCAATTAATTGGTTGATAATTACATTTCTTCTATTTGATTGAGCATTTTAACCGTTGCTTTAATCGCAGCTTCCGTTTGGTCGGCATCCAAGCCGTGGGTTTTAAATATTTTTTCGTTGAATTTCCATGTAATGGTTGTATGTACCAATGCGTCTGTTTGTCCTCCAGGTGGAATGGTAACGGCATAGTCAAGCAATTCTGGAGTCGTTTTTCCCAAATCTCTGTAGATTTTCCACAGTGCTTTTGTAAATGCGTTATATTGACCGTCGCCAACGGCCGTTTGTTCATACATTTCTCTGTCAATTTCTATTTTTACCGAAGCGGCAGGACGCAATCCGTAAGTGAGTGCCAATGAATAATTGATGATTTTAATGCGTTGCTGTTGTTGACCGTGTTTCAGTACATCGGATACAATATATGGTAATTCTTCAGGAGTTACTAACTGTTTTTTGTCGCCAAGTTCAATGATGCGTTCGGCGACTTTTTTCATTTCTGCTTCATCTAAATTGATGCCTATCGCTTCAAGGTTTTTTCGAATGTTGGCTTTCCCTGACATTTTTCCGAGTGCATATTCGCGTATGCGTCCAAAACGTTCAGGAGCCAAATCGTTACAGTATAAATTATTTTTGGCATCGCCGTCGGCGTGAATACCTGCACACTGGGTAAATACGTTATCGCCAATAATTGGTTTGTTGTTTGGAATGCGTATTCCTGAATAAGTTTCTACTAATTTACTGATTTGAAATATTTTATCTTCGTGTATGTGTGTTTTTAATTTCATTTGGTCGTGTAAAACGGCAATAACACTGGTAAGTGGTGCATTTCCGGCACGTTCGCCCAAACCATTGATGGTGGTATGTACTCCGCAAATTCCGGATTTGATGGCGGCGTATGTATTGGCTACTGCTAAATCATAATCGTTGTGTGCATGAAAATCAAATCGCAAATTTGGATAACGAGCAATCATATCTTTACAAAAATCGTAAGTTTGGTTCGGTGTAAGAATTCCGAGCGTATCAGGAAGCATAAAACGTTTTATTCCCAAATCTTGTAGTGCATCAATCAATTGTATGACATATTCGTGAGAATGAATCATGCCATTACTCCAATCTTCTAAGTAGAGATTGACGTCGAAATTTAATGATAATGCTTGTAGAACCGTTTTGCGAATGTCGTCAATATGTTGTTGTGGCGTTTTGCCAAGTTGTTCTGTAACGTGGCGGAAAGAACCTTTGCACAAAAGATTAACGACTCGACCTCCTGCTTTACGAATCCATTCAAGTGATTCTCCTTTATCCACAAACCCAAGTACTTCTATTTTGTCTAAGTAGCCGTGTTCGGAAGCCCATTTACAGATGGATTCTACAGCTTCATATTCGCCGGTGGATACACGTGCCGATGCAACCTCTATACGATCAACTAATAAATCTTCAATTAAGTAACGTGCAATACTCATCTTCTCCTGCATGGCAAAGGAAACGCCACTGGTTTGTTCGCCATCGCGTAAAGTGGTATCCAAAATTTCGATATACTGTGCGGTGTTAAGTTCGACAGTATTTTCTTTGTTGTGTAACTTGTTGGTTGTCATGTTCCTGAATACTAAAAATGTGGCGTTTTTCGTTGATTTTCAAATGCTTCAATGGCTTCTTTTTTGCTGAGTAAATAATCAATGTTGTCAAAACCTTTCAAAAAGCACTCTTTTTTGTAGGCGTTGATTTCAAATTGTTCAGAATGTTGTGTAGCGTTGTTACTAATGCTTTGTGCCGCTAAATTAACAGTAATAGTAGCGGTATTGTCTGCTTCCAATGTCTTAAAAATTTCATTTAAAAAGTTTTCAGATACCACAATTGGCAGAATGCCATTGTTCATGGCATTGTTTTTAAATATATCAGCAAAGAAGCTGCTTATAATTATGCGAAAACCATATCCCGCAATTGCCCATGCAGCATGTTCGCGACTGCTACCTGAACCAAAATTTTTGCCGGCGACTAAAATTTCCCCTTTATAATGAGGATTATTGAGAATAAAACCTGCGATAGGTTGGTTGTTTTTGTCATAGCGCCAGTCTCTAAAAAGATGTTCCCCAAAATTGTTTTTGTCTGTAGCTTTCAAAAAGCGAGCAGGAATAATTTGGTCGGTATCCACATTTTCTAATGGAAGCGGGACGCATGTTGATGTTAAAATATCAAGAGTTTTCATAGTGTTAAAAATTTCCATATCATTATTTGCACATCATCATATTTTTCTTGGGTCTGTAATTCTTCCCGTAATTGCTGCGGCAGCTGCAACGAGAGGACTGGCTAAAATCGTTCGTGCTCCTGCACCTTGACGCCCTTCAAAATTGCGATTACTCGTACTGATGGCATATTTGCCTGCCGGAATTTTATCGTCGTTCATTGCCAAACAGGCAGAACACCCCGGTTGTCGCAATTCGAATCCTGCATCATTAAGAATTTTATCCAAGCCTTCTTCGCGAATTTGCTTATCTACTTTCCATGATCCAGGAACGAGCCATGCTGTTATATTATCAGCTTTCTTTTTGCCTTTTACAAAATTGGCAAATAGACGAAAATCTTCGATGCGACCATTGGTACAACTGCCGAGAAAAACATAATCTATAGGTTTTCCAATTAATGTTTCTCCTGCTTCGAATCCCATATATTTTAAAGATTTTTGGAACGAACGTCGACCGCTTTCGTCTATTTTATCCAATGTCGGAACGGCATTGTTTATGGCCATCGCCATACCCGGATTTGTTCCGTAGGTTATCATTGGTTCTATTTCAGAAGCGTTCATGTGTATTTCCTTATCAAATATGGCATCATCGCCCGATTTTAGTGTTTTCCAATATTTGATTGCCGTATCCCATGCTG
>JAQUTW010000045.1 GCA_028694215.1 Paludibacteraceae bacterium
AAATTATCTGCATATTCTATTTTATGTCAGCCTTTTCTAATACAGACGCGATTAATCGCGTCTCTACAACAAATTACCAGCCGACTGCCACATACAGACGTTGCACGCAACGTCTCTACCACGTGCCACATCGGCTACTGACATATGAAAAAAAATTATCTGCATATTCTATTTTATGTCAGCCTTTTCTAATACAGACGCGATTAATCGCGTCTCTACAACAAATTACCAGCCGACTGCCACATACAGACGTTGCACGCAACGTCTCTACCACGTGCCACATCGGCTACTGACATATGAAAAAAAATTATCTGCATATTCTATTTTATGTCAGCCTTTTCTAATACAGACGCGATTAATCGCGTCTCTACAACAAATTACCAGCCGACTGCCACATACAGACGTTGCACGCAACGTCTCTACTTAGGTAACGCATAAACTAAAAGACAAGACGCAAACCGCGGCCGTAGTACCCGCGGTCCGGATAGGGGTAGTTCCGATTCGACACTCGGCAGTACCTTGCATAGTTGAACCAACTACCACCCCGCAAAACACGGCCAAAATCGGCAAAATCGGAAACAGCTCCCGTAGGGTTAGTCTGCGAACTGCTGCTATAGTTGCCATACCAGTCGCTGCACCATTCCCATACATTACCACTCATATCGTATATGCCCAACTCGTTGGCTTGCCTGGTGCCTACGGCATGAGTGGTACCGTCTGCATTGGAATCGCTGCCTGTATTATCATACCACCCGACATCATCCATCGTATTACTGCCACTGTATTTGTAGCCTTGGCTCTTGTTGCCGCCACGAGCAGCATATTCCCATTCCGCCTCGGTGGGCAGGCGAAAGGTTTTGCCTGTCAGTTGGTTCAGTTTGGTAAGAAACGTTTGGCAGTCATTCCAACTGACTTGTTCCACCGGCAAATCAGAACCTTTAAAATAAGACGGATTACTACCCATTACCGCCTCCCACAAAGCCTGCGTTACTTCCGTTTCGCCTATCGTAAAAGCACTCAATGTTACTTGGTGTACAGGACTTTCGTCGCTATAAGCATCTGCATCATAATTTTGTCCGCTTACAGCCGTACTTTGTGCACCCATCTGAAACGTACCGCCCTGCACACGCACCATTTCAAAGGTTACACCACGTACTGTAAATGTCTTGTTGCCTGCCGCCCGTATCTGGAACGTTATTTGGTCGCCCACTAATTCGTCCCTTTCTGCAAGCACGTCCCACACTATGGTTTTGTGTCCTGCGGTTACGCCACGCCCCACACCGCCGCTTACCTGTTTGAGTGCGGGACCATAGGTTTGCCCGCCATCGGTAGAGAGGTGTACCGTAATATCCGCCGTACCGTCTAAGGTATATTCTATATATACTTCCTGATTCTCCTGCCGAAAAGAGGCATCCGTTACTCTCTGTGCCTGAATTACCACTGCACAGCCACACAAAATTAAAAAAATTAATAACTGTTTTTTCATTGATTATCTGTTTTTTATATTATCATTTTTCGTTTCCATCGTAGAGACGTAGCGCGCTACGTCTCTACAAAAACACGCACAATTTTTGGTTTCCACATTCAGACGTAGCGCGCTACGTCTCTACAAAAACAATTCGTCCATATCCCACAACGCCACATTGGTTTCGATATATTCCGCAATACGGTTCATTTCGTTTTGGTCACGTATAATGTGGTCGTGAAAACGCGTTTGCCATGCAAATATACTATTTTTTTCGTAAGCAAATTTGGTAACGGATGATTTAATGCCACGAATAACCACGCTCAAAGTACCAGATTTTGGCGATTTGTTCGACATGGTTTCATTAACGTTTGTCTTCGTAGAGACGTTGCGCGCAACGTCTCTACTGTCTGCGCGCGTTTCATCCTTTTCAATACATACAACTAAATGCACATGATTGGGCATTACCACAAATAACGGCATTTCACAATATGGATAATGCGACGTTACATTTTGTAACTGTTCATTCAAATATTTCCCTATTTCCGACAACTGCATTTCGCCATGGACAATTTCACCAAAATAATGTTTTTTATCTGTCGCACAAATAGTTACAAAATAGGCGCCACCGGTATAATCGTGCCACACAGCACGTGCCGATGATATACGATATTTGTGCTGAAATTTATCCGACACCATTTTTTTACTGCGTTTTTTGGATTTTTCATCGTAGAAACGTAGCGCGCTACGTCTCTACTACAAATACACGCACAATTTTTGGTTTCCACATTCAGACGTTGCACGCAACGTCTCTACAAAAAACATAATTGCAAATTTATATTCTTTTTTGTTAACATACAAACCTTTTCACAAAATATATCACCGCCTACCGAATAATTAAATCGCGAAATTCGACCACTCGTTGATCGGGCTCCATGGCGTAAATCCAGTTAAGAATATTTTTGTAGGTAACATCTTGTATAAACGGAATATTTTCACGCGTAAAAACAAATACCCAATAGTTATGTTCCAACTCTTTTCCGGCATCTTTTGTCGTTTCGTAAGTTATATTTCCATTCGTCGGGTAATGTACCGTTTTCCCCTCTTCAAATGGGAATAGTTTTTCGTGCTCGTTCGGAAAAATCAGTGCCGCCTCTTCGTTGTCGTCCAACAAGAAAATCTTCAAATAGCCGTCATACACCGACGTAACATCGAAAGTTACGGCATCGCCGGAGTTGTAAACCTCTTTCATTCCCTCCACTTTTATTTGCAGAAGCCGATTGGGAGCTTTTTGGTATTTCTTTACCGTGGCATCTATCTCCACACGGCAAACGGGCGTACCGAGTCGGTATAAAATTGTGTCCGAAATAATTGTATAATCCACTATTCCGCCACGCATCTCCATAGATGAAAACTGTGCAAACACATCACGAACAATCGTATTCACTTCTTCTTTTTGCAAAGTGGCAGCCACATTGATTGTTTGTTCCACACCCGCTTTTTCGAGTGCATTCACTTTAGCGGCTTCCAACGCTTTGAGTTTTGCCGCTTCGGGCGTAACATTCGCCAGCGTACACTCACCAATACATTTTTTTACCTGTACCGTATTGGCTGCCAATGTAGCACACATCAACAACCCGAATAGAATAAATTTCAATTTCATAAGTCTGATTTTAAAAAATTCGCTCATTATTTAATTCGTTCCTCTTTCCATTCCGTTTTCAACTGATTGCCACAAATTGCCATCAATTGCAACTTTAAAGCAATTTGCGCTTCGGTCGTTCCACGGCTCAAATTATAATTTATTGTGTTGTAACTATCTTCCACTTTTTTATAGCGATGTTTGGCATCGTTGTACGGATAGAACAGCAGGTCATGACTTAAACTGTACAAAAACGCCGAAAAAAACGACCTGTCCATTTCATCTTGTTCGTCGTGCACTTTTCCGTAATTGTTGTAAAAGCAATACTGTTCCGGCAACTGCAAAGAATCTTTGTCCCATTTTGATGTTACTTGTTTCTGACAAAACGTGCCTTTTGTTTCGTACACAGACATTGCCGAATCCTGCATACCCAACCGACAAATAATTTCGGCTATCTCATTATCATTTTGCGAGCAAACCACATTCAGAATTGCCCGCATACTGTAACCCGTCTCTTTGGGTTTTATTTTCAACCACACAAAACATTCACCGAACGCATCGGTATATTCATCTACCACTTCATATTTTATATTATCAACATTAACAAACACACTCGCCATAGTCGTTATTTTCTCCGAAGGATAATCGCGACCACGCCACATATCGTTCATTTTGAATAAATCCGTTACCACCTTTACTTGTGCGCCCTGTCGCAAGCCGTACAGAAATATGGCTCGCTGAACCGCCTGCTTTCGTGCCACTTCCGGCTGCAAACCGGCATCGGATACGCCAAAATAAACGTTCCGAAACTTCGATACTTTTATGGCTTGTGCATCAATGGTTGCGTACAAACCACGCTCCCACACAAATTGTGTAGAATCGCTGCGCACGTTTGCTGCTGCCACTATTGGTAAACAGGCTATCAGGCAATAAACTAATTTTCGCATAATGTGTCCGCAAAATCTGAATTATCAATTGTGTTTCAAAAACAAAAGAAGGTTGCCCGAAATTCGAGCAACCTTCGGTAGAATGCTTTTAAAGTTCAAAACCGATTATTCGATTTTTCCCATTTCTTCTTCGAATACTTTTTTGAATTTTTCGTATTCGTAGTCGATACGTAATTTGTCATCATTTTTTACGGCGTTGGCAATTTTGTTGGCGACTTCCGGTCCGCCCAATTCAACGGTTACATACGAACGGAATTGACCTTCTTGTGTCTGCATCATTTTGTCGCAAATAACGATAGTTCCCTGCAATTCTTGTTTAACAACCATACGAGCCAAATCTTGGAATTTGCTTTTTGCTTCTTCGCTCTGACCCATTTGATAAGAAGATGCATAATTGTCAACCACACGTTTCATTGTGTTGCTGATGCTGGTAGCCAATTCTGCACGTGCATTCATAAGTGCTTTGTTTTTAGCTATCTGCATATCATTAGAATAACCCATGCCGCTGGCACGGAAAACATCCTTTGTACTCTGAAATTCCGGTCCCGAGCAAGGTACTGTAACTTCACGATCTCCTTTAAATGCAGCTTCTTTTTTAGAAGCACAACTAACTGCAACCAATGCAATAACCACTGCAAATAATACTTTTTTCATAATAAATAAAAATTAAGTTGATAAATAAAATAATAAATAGAAAAATTTGCTCTTTATAGTTCACAAAGGTATAATTTATTTTTAAAAAACAAAAATACCATGCAATAATTTTAAGGCTGTAAATAAGGAAACAAATATCGTGCCAAACAAAGAAACGCGCCAAGGAAACAAATAATAAAAACCGACTAACACATATAAAATCAAACATCTACAAACAGAAAAAAAATCCCAACAAAAAAAACCATCGAGTTTATCGATGGTTTTTTTTAATAAAAACAATATACAGTTTTAATATACATTGGTACGTTGCAAGGCAGCATAGTTAATTTTCAGTGCATAAGCTCTACGCAAAGCCTGTTTAACATCTGTAATAACGCCCATCTTTGTATCTTTATCTGCTTTTATTGAAATAGTCAATAAATTTTGTTCTTCCTCTTTCATGGCACTGCGTTCACGTACAACGTAGTCTTCCAATTGACTGACATCAGCAAAAGCATCGTCTAACTGAATACGTGTACCACTACCAAATTGTTTTTTATACTCATCTTTAGGTGTACCAACATAGATGTAACGCACCAACGATTTTTTCTCCAATTTCTGAAGTTCTGTTGCTTCAGGTACACGCATGGTTACCATATAAGTGACCTCTTTCATAGATGTAGTAGCCATGAAAAAAAACAACAACATAAAAATAATATCCGGAAGAGATGCCGTACTGATGGCAGGCACCGATTTTTTACCTCCTTGTCGTATTTTTGCCATTATTTTGTTCCTCCATATTTTTTAGGTTCTGCTTCCGAAATTTTTTGAGGATAAATTTTTTGAACAGCTTCCTTATTAATATCACTCAAAGCCTCATACGAACAGCCAAATCTATTAGTTGCATATTCGTTACGCAACTCATTATAGGCAGCCACCAATTCATTTTGCACTTCAATGTATTTTTGATATTGTGTACCAACATCATTCTGCAAAGAAATAATATGATTTTTTGTGGTCAAAACCGATTCCGTTACTCCTCCTTCAAATGTTACATCTAAAGGAAGTAATTCCGGGAGATTAGGCTTATCTGCCTCATTTTCAATAAACTCTTTGGCTTTATCTTTCAACTGATTGATGTTCAAAAGTTCTCCCTGAACCAACAACTGATTATTGCTATTGATAAGCACCACAAAAATATTGCGTTCTTTTACTTCAACATCGGGTTTTTCCATGTTTGGTGGCAATGGTGGAGGCAATTGTCTCGACAAACCTTTATCCACCGACATGGTAGTTGTTACAAGGAAGAAGATGAGCAACAAAAAGGAGATGTCAGCCATCGAACTTGCGTTAATTTCTTGTACTTTCCTTTTATCTGCCATATTTTCTTTTTTTAATCGGCATTATGCCAATCCTTAATTTATTTTTTAACTTTCTCATAGATATATGATCCGGCCAAAGCCAGCACTGTTCCACCTAAAAGCATATACATTAAATACATACACATATCGGTATATTGTGCCCAGAATCCTACATTATCTGTTCCTTTATAGCCCGGAATTACCAATTCCGTTTCTCCATCACCCAAAAACCATGCCAGAACAAACAATAAAACAAATCCTCCAAAAACAATTAATGAACGAACTGCTTTTTTAGGCTCGCTTTTAAACTTTAAGATAAATTTTATCAAGACGAAACCCAATGTAATCAACACAGCCAATCCACACAAAACATATGTCCAGTTGAGTAAAGCATCCGTAAAATTAGGTTGATCCCACATATTACCGGCAATATCAACCATTTGACTACCGCCGACAAAAAACAGGACACCAATTACCACAGATATTGCGAACAATATCCACAACGCTATTTTTGGTATTTTATTAATAAATGACAACATGATAAGATTTAATTATTCGTTGTTTTTGAATGTTTTACTACAATATCCAATAAAGAAATAGAAGTATCTTCCATTTCATTTACCGTATTATCAATTTTAGATAAAATGTAGTTATAAAAAATTTGAAGGATAATAGCAACTATCAAACCGAACAAAGTAGTCAACAAAGCCACTTTGATACCTCCGGCAACAATGGTTGCGGAAATATCGCCAGCCTGCTGAATCATATCAAATGCCTGAATCATACCTACTACAGTTCCCATAAATCCCAACATAGGAGCAAGGGCTATAAACAAAGAAATCCAAGAGAGATTTTTTTCCAACAAACCAAGTTGTACTGAGCCATAAGAGGCTACCGATTTTTCTACCACATCAATACCTTCGTTATAACGCGAAAGTCCCTGATAGAAGATAGAAGCAATTGGTCCACGAGTATTACGGCAAACTTCCAAAGCAGCGTCAACACCACCTTTATCGAACGCAGCGTCAACATCAGCCAACAATTTTTTAGAATCTACAGAATTCAAGTTTAAATAAAGAATACGTTCAATAGCTAAAGCCAAACCAAAAATTAAACAGAAAGCAACTGTGGACATAAATCCGGCACCACCTTCAATAAATTTAGTTTTCAATGCTTTGTGAAAACTTTCCTCAGCCGGTGCGGCTTCCTCTTCAACTACAGCTTCTTCGGCAGGAGCAGCAGCTTCCTCTTGAGCTACGGTTTCTTGTTGTGCGGCAGGAGCGGCTTCTGCTTCTTGAGCAACCACATTCATACTCATTCCAAAAATGAGAGCAGCCACAATGGTCAAACTTGCAAATACTTTTTTCATTTTGTTTGTTTTTTAATTAGTAAATTGTTTAAAAGATTAATAAAAATAAATTAGCGGAGAAAGCGGGATTCGAACCCGCGATACACTTTAGGCGTATACACGCTTTCCAGGCGTGCCTCTTCAACCACTCGAGCATCTCTCCTTTTTTGCACACTAACTGCACTTACAAAAACGGGTGCAAATTACAAAAAAATTACGACATGGAAAAGTTAATAAAGAAGGTTTTTTTTGACTATTCTCAATTACATCATAAAACGCTAATTATAAGTTTTTTATTTTATATTTTTTAAATAGAAAACAATAGGTATTGAGCATTTTTAGTCGTTTCTTCATCCACTTTTTCCGGCAAAACTTTATAAATTTCGGCTAATTTTTCGGAAATCTGTTCCAAAAACTGCGGTTCGTTACGTTTTCCACGATATGGAACCGGTGATAAATAAGGAGCATCTGTTTCCAATAAGATATGCTCTAATCCTATGTGCTCAAGAATAGTCGGCAACGAACTGTTTTTATAAGTTACCACGCCACCTATACCTAAGAAAAAATCGCCTAACGAAAGCACTTTACGCGCTTCCTCTATACCTCCGCCAAAACAATGAAAAACGCCTCGCAACGATTTTCCCTTGAATTTTGCAAACGAAGCAAAAACTTCCGCAAACGCTTTTCGGGTATGAATTATTACCGGTAAATTAAGTTCTACTGCCCAATCAAGTTGCGTTTCAAAAACATTGATTTGCTCTTTGACATAAGTTTTGTCCCAATATAAATCAACACCTATTTCACCAATGGCACAATAACTCCCGTTTGCCAATTCGGCACGTGCTGCCAACAATTCATCGGCATAATTGTCTGCCGTTACACTCGTGGGATGTACACCCATAGCCATAGAACAAAAATCAGGATATTCATTGGCAGTACGTTTCATAGGCTCTATAGTGGTACTGTCCACATTTGCCAAAACGACTTTCGACACGTGTTTATTGCGTGCATGGGCAATGACTTCCGCCCTATCGACATCATATTCTTCCTGATAAATATGTGAATGAGTATCTATCATAAAATCAATTATTTAACCAATGGAAATTTGACAATAAATTTTGTACCTTCATTTTCTTTTGTGGTAAAGAGAATTTCTCCACGCGAAGCTGTAACGATACTTTTTACAATGCTCAATCCCAAACCCATGCCACTGCTTTTTGTCGTAAAGTTAGGCGCGAACATTTTAGCTTGTATATCAGGTGAGATTCCCACACCATTGTCGCTGACGGAAATGACCACCTGAGGCTGAATAATGTCTAATTCTATTTGAATTTTTCCGGCTCTGTTGGGCGGAATAGACTGAATGGCATTTTTTAATAAATTATTGAACAACTGAGTCATTTGTTCACTATCTGCTTTGATAAATGCCTTTTCGATGGTACTCAAATAGACGATATCCACTTCTTCGTAATTATTTTTGAAAAGATTGACTACCGAGACCAATTTATCCGCAATATTCAGCCGTACCAGTTTAGCCGCCGGCATACGGGCGAAATTGGAAAATTCGGTAGCAATACGCGACAAATTATCTATTTGTTCTATTAAGACATCTGCCGTTTTGTTAAAATAGTTGTCAAAGGTTGCAGCATCCATTTGTTTTGTTCGTTGGAGTTGCTGTATAGTCAGTTTCATAGGAGTCAGCGGATTTTTAATTTCATGAGCAATTTGACGCGCCATTTCGCGCCAAGCCAATTCACGTTCCGACTGTGCCAGCAATTCCACACTTTCCGACAACTGATCGACCATTAAATTATACTGCATAATCAACATACCTATTTCATCATTTCCTGCCGTATAAGTATAATCTATCTTTTCATTCTTTTTGCCTAATTTTATGGCTTGCAACTTTTCTTTTATCGTTTTAATCGGCATAGATAAACGTTCGCTCAAAAAAACGCCAATGATAGAGGACAAAACGACTATGACAAAATAGATATTCAGAAAAATAGCCAACAGATTAAACAAGTCACTGTTTAACTCCTTATAACTTAAAAATGCAGGCAGGCAAACATAAGCCTGCACACGACTATTTGCATCGACGACTGGAGCATAAGATGCCAAATATTTAAATGTTCCGATGTTTTCGGTTTGTATAAGTTCCTGATTTTGATGATTAAAATACGGCATCGGATTTATCAGTTTGCCCATCAAGCCCCTCGCAAATACATAAGGAACCGAGGTTGACAAAAGTTTGCCTTCCGCGCTGTACAAATGAATATCCGTTTCGTACATTTTTGATAAATCGTGGATAAAGAAATTTATGGCTGCAGTATTATTCAGCACCTCGTTGTCGGAACAAAAAGCTTCCATTTCCGTTTTAACATATCTGGTAACTGCCAACTGTTCATTACGCTGCGAAGTAGAATATTGCACGTAGATATAAACAATCGATATACAGAACACAACTGCCAAACAGATAACTACATAGACAACAAATTGCTGACGAATGCGCGAAAAAAGGCTGTTCCCCAACCGTATTTTTTCGACACGCAAGAAGATAAAATTACCGATAAACACAATGGCTAAATACATGGCAAACACATACGTCCAGAATAACAAATAGGCCGCAATATCATTGGGACGTTTCTCACTTATTATGATGTGAACATCATGTGGATATGAGAAAAAATAGTGTTTATATCCATTTTCACAAACAATTTTCCCTGTATCGGAAGAATCGTTTGCAAATACATATAAATTGGGATATTTGTACTTACCCCATTGCCATTGCAAAATTTCGCCCTCATATTTAGCAGAAGTGATATTCAATCCGGCTCCACTGCCTTTGTCAAAAACGGCATCGGAATAGCCGTAATTCATTTTTTCTTTCGCTACCAATTCTACATACAACATCACGGTATCGTTACGATGCGGGTAGCTGAAAACGCCCAAATAATCAAATAAATTATCCTTAACATTATTACAATAAAAATATTTTGTATTGTATTGTTTCACATCATCAGATGCTATTAAATTCTTATAACGATCATTGGTTTTGTCATTTTTGGGAAGTACTTGTACATTAATATTATAAGCGTTCCAATAATTCTTAAAATAGTATTTTGTAAGATAATGAACAATCTGTTCATTTGATATTTTCTGATTTTCGTATGCCAAATACCGTTGAATATTGGCATCATTTTTTATTTCATTTTCTACCTCTTCCAAAATCGTTTCCGAAACAATATCATACGAACCGTTATCTTTCAACATCATATTTTCGGCTATCACACTATACTTTTCAACACGTTTCTGCTCCTGACGCGAATAGATAAACCATGACACAAAATGGCTAAATACGAACACCACTACTGCAAGTAACTGATAAGAAATGGGGCGATTTTTGCCAAAACGAAAATAATCGATAAGCGAACAAAGCAAAAAATACCACAAAGAAACATGGCAAAGAAACTGTTTATTACACAGGTAAAAGGCAAGAGAAAAAATTATCGACAATGCGATATTCTGCACGACCAAACTGCCATAAGACGTACAGACCTTGACCAAAGCAACACACTTATCGCGGAGCAGCACAAACGCCATCAACCAGCAGGCTACCACCACAAAAGCCGTCAGCGAATAAGGCGAAACATGATCGACCGAATAAAGACTTAATTCGACACTCGAATTATTATTCATATCGGAAAACAACCAAACTATCACGCCATAAAAACAAAGCGACATCATCTGTACCAATGCAATATATAAATAGGTACCCGCACTTTTTTTACGAACGACCTTAAGCGGTACATGAAAATAAAAAATCGCGATGGTGAGACAACAAAATGTTGTAACTATCAGCAAATGCCCCAACGATGACAACAATGTTCCCGATCCATAATAAATAGGAGAAAAAATGGTCATCTCAAACAAAATTTGCGGAACATTCAGATGTAAAAATACCGTTACTATTGCCATATAAGCAAGCATAACGAACAAAAAAGTTTGAAATGGACGTTTCTCTTTTTTACTTGCCCACACGCCCAAATAATAGTACAACAGAAAAAAGAACCCGACACACAGCCACCAAAACAGCAAACTCAAATAGGCATACGTTGTATCGGAAACAATTTCACTTTTATAGGAGAGCGAAAACAAATATTTACCACTATTGCTAAAAATGGCATACGGACTGTCGGGCATTGTGGTATCAATACCGATATTACTATCTATACGAAAGCCTTTTGCAAATTCATTTTGTGTATAAACATTCGTCGATTTATAATTATTTTTGATTTTGATAAGCCCTACAATCTCATAATCCTCAATTTTGCACGATTTCACGACACCATAAACATTGCTCAAGGTACAAAAGCGATCCGTTTCCAAATTATTCATTGTCAGCACATCCATCTGATTATTGTTCCAATAAATCAGATTGCCGGCTTTAAATACATAATAACCGATATCATTATTTTTAAAATCGAATGTCTTCACTGCCGACAATTGTCCTCGCTCAATCAATTGCGACAACTATGTCAACGTCTGTTCCGTATCTTTTTCTTTCTTTTCCCACTCTTTTTTGAACAATTCAAAAGGAATCCATCGTCTGTCGGAATGATAATAGGCTGATTCAAAGAAATAGCCCAACGCGCCTGTCAGCAAAACTGCCACGCCAATAAGAACCAACCTGAATCGATATGATTTCATACTTATAAATCGAGTTAAAATTATTTCATCCGGTTATACGATTTCTGCCAAAGCGTATCTTCGTGATGATAGGCTTCACCTTTGATAATGGTCATTGCCCGATAGAGTTGTTCGACAAATATCGGACGTATCATTTGGTGCGAAAACGTCATACGCGATAACGAAAACAAGCCGTCGGCACGCCGATAAACCGCTTCTGAGAAGCCAAAAGCGCCACCAATAACAAACACCACGCGTTTTACCGACCTCAATTCTTTTTCTTGCAACCATTTAGAAAACTCCACAGAAGAAAATTCCGCCCCGTTGTTGTCCAACAAAATCATCACATCGCCATTCTCTATCTGCTTTAAGACAGCCTCTCCTTCCTGATTTTTCAAATTTTGTTCCGGCAAAGATTTCGCCGTTTTCACATCCGGCAAGCAAACCATATCAAACGCCACATAATGTTTTAAACGTTTTATATAGACATCTATTGCTGTCGCAAAATAAGGAACCGTCGTTTTCCCAACACACACCAAAAGGATTTTCATAATAAAGTTACAAAATGTAATTTGAGCAAACAAAGATATGCTTTTTTTGTGCATTTTTCGTCATTTTTCAAACTTTTCCGTTTTAAATCGTAAAAAAAGAGCTAAAAAAACACTATTTAATACATCGTCGTTAGCGCATAGAAAACAGATTGTTTAAAAGTAAAAGATAGATATTTTTTATATTCCGGTTAAACAAAATAAAAAATCGTTCTTTTTTTTGCATATTAAAATTAAAATATCTACTTTTGAGGCAAATTTTATTTTACACTATAATTTTTATAATATCATGGGACATCAAATTGACAGTTTGGACAAAAAAATTCTACAACTCATTTCCCAAAACGCACGCATTCCTTTTTTGGAAGTAGCCAGAGAATGTAACGTTTCGGGCGCTGCTATTCACCAACGTGTGCAAAAACTCATTAACACAGGAGTAATAAAAGGCTCCGAATTTGTTGTGGACACCTATAAAATAGGTTATCAAACCTGTGCCTATATCGGCATTATTATCAAAGATATGGCTTATTTTAAAGATGTGGTGGAAGCCATAAAGAAAATTCCGGAAGTGGTAGAATGTCATTACACAACCGGAAAATACGCGTTGCTCGTAAAAGTATATGCACGCGACAACCGCCATCTGTTGAGCATTATTCTCGAAAAGCTCTCTACCATAAAAGGTATTGCCAATACGGAAACTTTCCAACTGTCGTTAGATGAAATTTTCAAACGTCAATTGTCGTCATACGACGAATAAAAATTGATTTATATCATAAAAAAAAGTTCCCGTTTGGGAACTTTTTTTGTTTAAAGCCGACAAACACAACGCATTGTAGCTCAACTGTGTCGGTATTATTATTTAAAATCGGAATTCTTATCAGACTTATACAACAAAAAAGAGGACAATCTTTAAAGATTTTCCTCTTAAGTAAATTGGTGCGCAGAATGAGACTCGAACTCACACGGTCTTGCGACCACTACCCCCTCAAAGTAGCGTGTATACCATTTCACCACCTGCGCTTTTTGTGCCCAAAACAGGACTCGAACCTGCACGACCTTGCGGTCACTAGTCCCTGAAACTAACGCGTCTACCAATTCCGCCATTTGGGCAACATTTTGTTAAAAAATAGGCAGTCGTTACTGCCTAACCGAGCGAAAAACGGGACTCGAACCCGCGACCCCAACCTTGGCAAGGTTGTGCTCTACCAACTGAGCTATTTTCGCAAAAAATATTCCACACAAGTGCCCTCCGCAATTGCGTGGCAAAAGTAAAACATTTTTTTCATTCCACAAAACAAATGTATAAAAAAACTTTTTTGTCGAAATTCTTATTCTGCGAACGTCTTAAGAGTGATGACGGTTATTTCGGGCGGCATGCCCAAACGAAATGGAATCCCGACATAACCAAGTCCGCGATTGACAAATAGAAATTGGCCATGCTCTCTGTACAATCCGTCCCACTCATCATATACCCATTGCGAAGGCGAAAAACGCCACTTCCCTACATCGACACCCATTTGTGCAGCATGTGTATGACCGGCTAAAGTCAAAGTCAATTGCGGATAGTGTAAAATTTCACTTCTCCAATGCGTTGGATCATGACTGAGGA
>JAQUTW010000046.1 GCA_028694215.1 Paludibacteraceae bacterium
CACCAGATATGCTACCTCTTTTTGAATAGGGGGCTTACTTTTGAAAAATCCAGTTCAGATTGCCAGTTAATAAGCAATCTGAACCGAATTTATATGCTTTTATTTTTTTACCGGACAGCAATAATTTTTTATGAAAGCATCTTGAAGTTAAGATAATGTTTCTTTGAAAATTTCGCTTACCGAAGGATGTGGGAAAATGATTTTTTGAAATTGTTCTATTGTCATTTTTAATTCTATTGCCATTGCTGCGATGGTGATTATTTCGGAAGCGGGATTCCCAACTAAATGGGCTCCTATCAGTACACTATTAGTGTCCGTTATTAATTTACATAAACCATCAAAGTTTTCATTTTCGGTCACAAAGCGTCCGGAATAAGTCATTGGAGTTTTGTACACTTTGTAATTACTGTTTTCTGTTTGCAGTTCTTGCTCCGTTTTTCCAACAGCAGCAATTTCAGGATTGGTATAAACAACAGCCGGAACGATCGAATAATCCATTGTGTCTGAATATCCAAACATATTATTTACAGCAACTTCTGCTTCTCTGGTTGCGGTATGTGCCAACATAGAATAACCGGTAATATCTCCTGCAGCATAAATATTATGAATGGAAGTGCACATAGTATTATCCGTTTTGAGTCTTTTGTTGACTGTTTCAAGGTTTAAATTTGCAAATGCTTCAAGATTGGGCTTGCGTCCAACGCAGATAAGAACTTGTTCAGATGAAATCGTTTTTTCTCCGTTTTCATCGACGAAAGTTACCGTATTGCCCGCTATTTCGGTAACCTGCGATGAGAGATGAAAAACAACGCCCTTTTTGGTATATTCATTTTGCAATAAATTGGCAATCTCTGAGTCAATGCCGGACAATATCTCGTTTGCCATTTCAATAACGGTAACTTGCGAACCAAAACTGTTAAATAGTGATGCAAATTCCATTCCTATTACACCTCCGCCAATAATGGTAATACTGGTAGGAATCTGTTTCGTTTCCAATGCTTCTTTACTTGTCCAAATCTTGTTTATGTCTAATCCTTTTATCGGCGGTAATACTGTGTGCGAACCGGTACATAAGAGTAATTTCTCTGCTTGAAAACATTGTTCTTTACAAACAATTGTTATATTTTCTTTTGCGCCGGTTACTGTGGCTTCACCTTCAACAATGGTAATTAAGTTATTATTTAATTTTGCTCTTATACCTGCATTGAGTTTACGTACCAGTTTGTTTTTTCTACCAATAATTTTTTCGTAGTCAAATTTTACATTGTCAGCAAAAATGCCGTATTTTTTGCCATTAATGGCTGTGTTGTAAATTTTTGAACTATATAATAATGTTTTTGTAGGAATACAACCTTCATTCAGACAGATACCGCCTAAATGTGCTCTCTCAAAGAGGATAACAGTTTTGTTTTTTCTTGCAGCCAGTACAGCGGCATGGTATCCGGCAGGACCTCCGCCTATTATTGCTAAATCAAATGTCATAGTTGTAAATTATAAAAATCTTACAAATTTACTGTTTTTAAGTGAGAATCTTATCGAATAAAGAGAAAAAACGATAGTCATAAAATATTGTTTTCAATTTATCTGTCAGTTATCTGCTAATGTTATCTTGAATATTTTTTTCGTATCTTTGCAGAAAAATATTAGCCATGAAATTAGCAATTATCAATGGACCTAATTTGAATTTATTGGGCAAACGTGAACCGGAAATTTATGGACATCAAAATTTTGAGAGTTATTTTCAAAGTTTGCAAGCCAAGTTTCCACAGGTAGAGTTGTCTTATTACCAATCGAATGTGGAAGGTGAACTTATCAATAAAATCCACGAAATCGGTTTTGTTTACGATGGAATCATTATTAATGCAGGAGCCTATACACATACTTCTGTGGCTATTGCAGATGCACTTAAAAGTGTATCAGCTAAAAGTATAGAGGTACACATCTCCAACGTATTTAAACGCGAAGAAATCCGCCATACATCATTGTTGTCGCCTGTTGTAGAAGGAACCATTGGTGGCTTAGGTTTGTCTTCGTATGAATTGGCTATTGATTATTTTTTAATTGGACGTTAAACTTTCAACCGGGCATTTTATCTAAAAGAGGACTGTATTTTAGATAATCATTTTATTTTTATTGTTTCATGAGGAAATTAGTTGTTTTAGTTCCCCTTCTTCTTATCTCATTCTCTTTTCAAGCGGCTGTTATCAGAGGGAAAATTATCGATTTTAAAACCGGCGAAGTTGTTGATTTCGCCAATGTTGTTGTAAAAAGAGCAGCTACTACCGCTATAATAAGTGGCGTTACAAGTGCAGAAGACGGCACTTTTCGTATAAATAATTTACTTGTTGGTGTTTATGATTTGGAAATTTCATTTGTTGGTTATGATGCTTATTCACAGAAAGTAATAATTCAATCGGTAGATGAAGAAAAAAATATCGGAATCATAAAATTAAGACCTAATACAGAAACTTTACAAGAAGTGGAAGTGATGGGACAGGCTTCACAAATGCGTTTTGATATTGACAAAAAAGTTTTTAATGTTGATGCAAATGTTGCTGCTGCAGGAGCTTCGGCAAGTGATGTCCTTGAGAATATACCTTCAGTGGAAGTGGATAATGACGGGAATATTTCATTGCGTAACAATTCCAGTGTGGAAGTGTGGATTAATGGGAAACCTTCTGGTTTGACCGAAGAAAATCGTGCACAGATTTTGGAACAAATGCCTGCCGGAAGTATTGAAGCTGTAGAAATAATTACTAATCCATCAGCTAAATTCAGTCCAGAAGGAACAGCAGGGATAATTAATCTTGTAATGAAGAAAGAACGCAAAGCTGGTTATTTTGGCAGTGTAACGGCAGGGGGAGATTATCAATTGAAAGGTAAATTTAGTGGTAATGCAAGCACTAATATTAATTATAATAGTTCTAAAATAGATGCTTATGCTAACCTTGGCTTTCGTCAAAGAAACTCAATAGGCGGTGGAGAAACAAACCGTTCTTCTTTTAATGCCGGCAGTACAGATACACTTTCTTTCCAACATCAGGACAATTCTGATGAACGTCTTGGCTGGGGCGTTTTTGGTCGTGCAGGATTAGATTTTCACATCGATACGAAAAATACCATTGGTTTTTCGGGTATGGTTAATTATGGCGATAATAAGAGTACAGAAATTATAGATTATAGCACATTTCGCTATCAACCAATTGATACCACTCTTTTTGTACACAGCAGTGATGCTACGTTCAAACGTTTGGCATATAATGTGACATTTGACTATAAACATGAATTTGATTCAAAAGGTTCCGAATTAACCTCTTCGGTTTCGTATGGACAGCATCAAAGAGAGCAATATTCCGACTATGAACAAACGGTTCAACGTGGTAAGGCATCTGCGTATAAACAAACTCAATACAGTGGAGGCAATAATCAAACGACCGAATTTAAAGTCGATTATGTGAAAAAATTCAGTGATAACATGAAATTGGAAACAGGGGGACGGTTTTCTTGGCAAAATCGTTTTTCCAATTCCACTACATGGGATTTTGTTGATGCAGAAAATACGAACAGATCTGATTATAACGATTTTAATTACGAAGAATGGATAACGGCTCTTTATGCTACTTATGGTGCAAAGTTTGGTAATTTTAGCTTTCAAGGGGGCTTGCGTGGCGAATATACTATTACTGATGTAGGCACTCGTGATAATGAAGAGGAAGAGTATATAACCAGCCGCAAAAGTTATTTTCAGTTGTTTCCAACCGCCTATTTATCTTATACATTCCCACATAATCATGAGTTGCAGCTAAATTATACGCGTCGTATCAATCGACCGCGTGGACGACAATTAAGCGCCTTTCGCAATGTATCTGACTCAACTAATATTTCGTATGGTAATCCTGATTTGGACCCGGAATATGCCAATTCGTTAGAATTAAATTATATCAAAAGTTGGGAAAAGCACGTACTTTCGGCATCTTTTTATTATAAATATACAACAGATGTTATTCAAAGAGTACAATTTCAGTCGCCGGATAATCCGCGTGTAATGGAAACAACTTATGATAATGTTGCCAAATCACAATCTTTAGGTGTGGAATTTGTAGCAAAAGATCGTTTGTGGAGTTGGTTGAACTTGACTACCACGGTTAATTTGTTTTATCAGCAAATGAGCGATATTGTATATAATGACGTCTTGTTGGAGGAATCCAGTGATGGCTTTTCGTGGATGGCACGTTTGATGGCTAATTTTGTTTTTGGGAAAGGCTTTACCGGACAGTTGACAGGGTCATATCGTTCGCCACGTGTTATTGCACAAGGGAAAACAACAGATTCTTATTCGTTAGATTTAGGTTTGCGAAAATCATTCCTCAATAAAACATTAAATTTAAGCTTAACTGTGCGTGATGTACTTAATTCGCGTAGCTGGCATACCATTACTTGGGGTGATACTTTTTATCAGGATTTTGAACGGCAGATGTATGGCCCGCGTTTCTCTTTGACTTTGACTTATAATTTTGGTAATATGAAGTCAAAGAAAAAATCACAGAATAAGGAAGGTAATGATAGTTCAGATGATTATAGTAGTGATGACTTTGAATAATGGAGAGACCACTTAAAAAACCGGATTGGCTGAAAATTAATATTGCCAGCAATGAACATTTTGCCTGTGTAAGCCAAATTATCAAAACGCATCATCTACATACAATTTGTTCTAGTGGAAGATGTCCTAATCGGGCGGAATGTTGGAATCGCGGAACGGCTACATTTATGATTTTGGGTGATATTTGTACACGCTCATGTCGTTTTTGCAATACAAAAACCGGTAAACCGATTGCAAAGGATGTTAATGAACCTCTAAAAATAGCCAAATCTGTACAGCTGATGAATTTGTCGCATGTGGTAATAACATCGGTAGATAGAGATGATTTGCCGGATTTGGGAGCGTCACAGTGGATAGAAACCATTCTTTCTATAAAACGACTGAATCCGCATACCACAATTGAAACATTGATTCCTGATTTTCAAGGAAAAACCACATTAATTGAACAGGTGGTCAATGCTGCACCTACAATTATCGGTCATAATTTGGAAACAGTGCGGCGACTTACTCCCATCATTCGTAGTGCAGCAAGTTATGATACAAGTTTACAAGTTTTGAAACAGATTGCTGAAAGTCATATCCCTGCTAAAAGTAGTTTAATGTTGGGATTGGGAGAAACACATGATGAAGTTTGTGAAACTATGGATGATTTGCGGGATGTCGGTTGCTCTATTTTAACTTTAGGTCAGTATTTACAGCCTACGATCAAACATTTCTCTGTGGTTGAATATATTCATCCTGATAAATTTGCTGAATATAAGTCGCTTGGTTTACAAAAAGGATTTCGTATGGTTGAAAGTGGTCCTTTGGTTCGCTCATCGTATCATGCCGAAAATTTTTTCCTTGAAAAAGTCAATTAAAGCGTCTTTAGAGCTGTGTCAATGGCTTTAGTTTCAAAACCTCTGTTTTGTGCAAAATGGAACAACTTACCCCGCTTCTCATAATCGGATTTATAGTTGATATTTTTTGCTTTCTGTTTAAGTAAGGTTACCAGCATATTTTGATATTCTATTGTGTCAATCGTTTCTAAAGCGTTTTGTATTTGTTCTTTAGCAATATTTTTGCTTTGCAGCATAATACCTATTTTAATTTTCCCCCATTTATTAAAACGAAATTTGTCTTTGGCATAGTATTCTGCAAAACGTTTTTCATCAATAAATTTATCGTTTTTGAGCTGTAAAATGATTTTATCGGAGTCTTGACGCACCATCCCCCAACTTTCCAGTTTGGTTTGTACATCAAATACACATTTTTCGGCTACCGAGCAATAGGCAGCAGCTTTGTGCAGTGCTTCTTCGTAGGTATAATTTAGGGATTTTTCCCGTTTGTTCATAGCTATTTTGTTGCTTTTACAAACCGGTCGTGTCCTGATAAGTCTTGGCGTAATTCAACGTCTTTAAAACCATTTTTTTTCAGTAGTTTAATAATCTCTTTTCCAAAAGCCTGATTGATTTCAAAGAAAAGTTGTCCTTCAGGATTAAGCTGGTTTAACGCGAATTGTCCGATATGACGATAGAAAAGAAGAGGATCGTCATCAGAAACAAATAAAGCAATTGACGGCTCAAAATTAAGCACATTTTCATCCATATCGGCTTTTTCGCTCTGCAAAACATAAGGAGGATTACTGACGATAATGTCAAAAGTTTCGTCCCATATTGGCTGTTTGAGAATGTTTACATGGTAAAAGCGTACGAAAACATTATTAATTTCTGCGTTTTCGTGTGCCAAATGCAAAGCATCAAGTGAAATATCAAAGGCAGATATGTTAGAATTTTTGATTTTTTGCCCCAACGAAATTGCAATACATCCGCATCCGGTACCAATATCCAAAATTTTTGGTTGTTCTTTGATGTTTGATTCTATTACCCAAGTTATTAATTCTTCGGTTTCCGGACGTGGTATCAGCGCTCTGCCATCTACCCAAAAACGTGATTTGAGAAAATCGGTTTCGCCCAATATGTATTGAATGGGTTCTTTATTTTTAAGACGTTCAATTATTTGGTCGATGATTAAAAGTTGTTCATTGGAAAATTTGAAATCGTCATGTGTAAAGATTTCGGTATATGATAATCCTGCAACCCTCTCTAAAATCAGACAAGTGAAATTTTGGATTTCATTGTCCGAAAAAAGAGGAGTGAGTTCTGTTTTTAGTTTAGCGACAATCGCAGGTTTCATACAGATAAAAATTAATCATTAATGAGCATTGGCATGAGTAACATCAACAATTCTTCATCCGGCTCGTTTTCTAAGGGCAAAATAATGCCGGCACGCGACGGATCTGCCAATTCTATAATAACATCTCCACTGTTGATGTTATTCAGAATATCAATCAAAAATGGAGCTTTAAATCCAATGTTTATTTTATCACCGTCGTATTGGCAGGTAATTTTTTCTTCGGCAGAAACTGAAAAATCAATATCTTGTGCCGACAGCTGAATTTCGTTTGCTGCGAAACCTAATTTTACCAATCCGGTGCCTTGGTTTGAGAAAACGGAAACACGCTTGAGAGCATTCAGCAATAATACTCTGTCTACAATAATTTTAAACGGATTGTTTTGAGGAATTACCCCATTGTAATTTGGGAAACGACCTTCTATTTGACGGCAAATCATTAGATATTCCGATAATTTGAAAATAATATTCTTTTTATCAAAATTAACCTCAACATCATTATTTTCTTTTGCAATGATATTGCGTAAAATGGCTGCCGGTTTCTTAGGCAAAATAAATGAAGATTCTGCTTGACTTTTGCTGGCTTTGTTTGTTAAACGAACTAATTTGTGTGCATCAGTAGCAACGTATGTAAGACCATCTTGTTTAATGTCGAAGAAAATGCCTGTCATTGTTGGACGTAAATCATCATCTGCAGTAGCAAATGATGTTTTATTAAGACCGTTCATTAAAGAGTTTGCACTGACGGTAATTGTATTAATATCTTCTTCCAATTTTGGCATTGCAGGAAATTCATCACCATTTTGTCCGATAAAATTATAATTACCATACTCTGTTTTAATAATTATGGCTAAATTGTCCTGATTAATATCAAATTTTAGAGGTTGTTCGGCAAACTCACGCAATGTATCCATTAAAAATTTGGCAGAAATGGCAACCGTAATATTTCCTGATGATTCTTTAACCGGCATGGTTGTAGTTAAGGTGGTTTCTAAGTCTGAAGCTGTAATGGTCAAATTTTCATTTTCTAATTTTAAAAGAAAATTTTCCAAAATAGGAAGAGGGCTTTTGGTATTAATTACCCGTCCGATAGATTGCAAACGGTTTAAAAGTTCCGTGCTTGATACAGTAAAGTTCATATTGTTTTTATTTTTAGGTTATTTTAAAGATTCTAACTTACAAAGATAATGAGAGTTGCTCTATTTTGCAAATTTTTTTCTTGCAGAGAGAGTTTTTTTTTGATGCTATGCTGTTAATTATAAAAAGAGCGGTAAAAACATCCGCTTTACCGCTCTTTTACAAAGGTTATATTCATTTCGTTATTGTAAACGGAAGACTATAGGTAGTGTAAATTTACAGTTAACGGCTTTTGTACGCTGCCGACCGGGTTTCCACTTGGGCATTGCTTGAATAACACGAATGGCTTCTTTATCCAAACTTGGGTCAATGGAGCGAACTACTTTAATGTCGCCTACCGAACCATCTCGTTTCACGGTGAATTGGCAAATAACGCGTCCTTGAATATTGTTTTCTTGTGCAATAACAGGATACTTTAATGTTTGTTGAATAAATTCCATCAATTTTTCAACGCCACCCGGAAACTCTGGTGGAAATTCCGCTGCTACATATACAACATGTTCGTCAGGATCTTCTTCTACCGGTTCTGCTATTGGAACCTTAACAACTTCCTGAATTTTCTTATCATTATCTTCACTGGTAAATGAAATGTCTTTGGTTTCTTCTGTGTTTTCGACAATTTGAATTTCTTCAATAACATCAGGTGCCGGTGGTGGAGGTGGTGGAGGTGTCTCTTCCTGAACGGTTTGTTGAACGACTTCTTGCTCAAAATCCAAAGCAGCCGTGTCTTCTATTTTATACACGGTAACTTCTTTCTGTGTCCACTCAAATGCCACATAAATAATGGCTAACACAAACACAAACCCCATTAAGACAAACATAATTCTTTTGTCTTCCAAACTTGCTTTAGGTGATTTTTTAACGTCCATATAGTAATTTTGTTTTGATAACGAGAATGTATATGTAGAAATAACAGGGCAAATGTACAATAAAATTTTTAAATAAACGATAGACTTTGTGTTTTTTTTATCGTGTGTGTATTTATTTGTATAAATGTCTTAGAATTTTTAATAAAAAAGGTGTAATCTGTGTTTATGTAAAATTGATCTTGTATTTGTATAATTCAAAATAAATGCTTTCCTTTGCAATTATATTTAATAGACTTATTAAATAAATCTATTAAATAAATTTGTTAATTGCAATTTGTTATATATGAGTGGTTTAAATACATATAGTTTGGGTGTGGATATTGGTTCGACCACTTTAAAAGTAGCAGTTTTGGACGATAAGGATACACTTGTTTTCTCCGATTATCGCCGCCATAACGCCAACATTCGCCTTACGGCTCGCAAAGTAGCCACAACACTTTACCGGCACTTGGGCAACTGTCGCTTGCGCCTTGTCATAACCGGCTCGGTTGGAATGGGTTATGCTGACCGTTTGCACCTGCATTTTGTACAGGAAGTGGTGGCTTCCGCCGAATTTATCAAACGTCGTTATCCGACCGTGCGCACTTTTGTGGATATGGGTGGCGAGGACAGCAAAATGATTTTTTTTGAGCACGGTAAAGTGCCCGATATCCGTATGAACGGCAGTTGTGCCGGCGGTACGGGAGCGTTTATCGATCAAACGGCGGTGCTGCTTGGCGTGGATACGTTGGAACTGAATCGATTGGCAGCGCAGGTACAGACGGTTTATCCAATTGCTTCGCGTTGCGGAGTGTTTTCCAAAACGGACATTCAAAATCTGATAGCACGCAAAGTGAGTCGTGCCGATATTGCCACTTCGGTGTTTCACGCGGTGGCGTTGCAGGTGGTGGGTTCGCTGGCGCGGGGTACCGACATTCTGCCGCAGGTGTTTTTCTGTGGCGGACCGTTTGCTTTTTTGCCTGAGTTGAAAAAAAGTTTTATGCAGGTGCTGCAACTGAGCGATACGGATTGCATTTTGCCCGAAAATGCCCAACTGATACCGGCTTCGGGCTGTGCATTATTAGCTGCCGAGAATTCAATCGAGTCGAAAACACTGGTGGAACTGTTGGCGGTTTTGCGCTTTGGCAAAGATCCTGTCAATACGCAAATGGAAGGGCGTTTGCCGGCTTTGTTTGCCGACAGGGCGGACTATGCTGCGTGGACAGCGCATAAAGAGGGCAAACGGGTGCCGCGTGCGGCCTTGCGCACCGATAAACCTGTCAATTGCTATCTCGGTATAGATTCGGGCAGCACTACCACTAAATTGGTGTTGCTTGACGAAGCCGGAAATATTGTCTATCAGGATTACAGACGCAACAAAGGCGATAGTTTTCGCACTTTTTCAGACGCGCTTACGGCTCTGAAAGAAGCAACTGATTTTCCTGATAATCTGCATATTGCAGGTAGTGCCGTAACGGGTTATGGCGAAAGTTTGCTTAAAACGGCTTTTAATCTTGATTACGGTATCGTGGAAACCATAGCACATTTTACTGCTGCGCGAAAAATAACGCCCGACGTGTCGTTTATACTCGACATTGGCGGGCAGGATATGAAGGCTGTTTTTGTGGAAAACGGTTCTATTCGCCGCATAGAAATCAACGAAGCTTGCTCGTCGGGTTGCGGTTCGTTTATCGAAACCTTTGCCAATATGCTGGGCTACAAAGTGGAAGATTTTGCCGAAATGTCGTGCGATGCCAAGCACCCTTGCGATTTGGGAACGCGCTGTACGGTGTTTATGAATTCCAAAGTGAAACAGGCGATGCGCGAAGGAGCGGAAGTGGAAGATATTGCCGCCGGGTTTTCCTATTCAGTAGTAAAAAACTGTCTGTTTAAAGTTTTGAAAATGAAAAATATACAGGAACTTGGCGATAAAATAGTGGTGCAGGGCGGTACTTTCAAAAATCATTCTATCGTGCGGGCGTTGGAGCTGCTCACCGGCTGCGAGGTGTCTTATTCCGATATTCCCGAACTGATGGGAGCGTATGGTGCGGCGCTGTATGCGCGGGAACAAACGCAAATGAAGAAATGATATGGCAGAAATTAAACAAAACAAACTCGTGCAGGGCGTTTCACTTACGTCACTGTTGACAGCCAACAGCTACAAATCGTCGATAGAAGTTTGTCCGGGTTGTGAAAATCACTGTACCGTAAAAACTTTCCGATTTCAAAACGGAAATACATATTATTCAGGCAATAACTGCGAAAAAGTATATGCTCCCGTTTCCGCTCAGGCGGACGAAAAGCCGTACAAGGGCGTAAATATGTTTGCCGAAAAATACAAACTGCTTTTTGGTCGTAAAGCCTCTGATATTAAGCCATTAGGAAAAACAAAAGGCAAAGAAATCTGTATCGGCATTCCGCGCGGCTTGGGCATTTACGAAAATTATCCGTTTTGGCACGCGCTTTTTGCTGCCTGCGGACTCAAAACGGTGCTTTCAAAGCCTTCAACCAATGCGGTGTATGTCAGTGGCGCACGTACCGTTATGGCGGATAATATCTGCTTTCCTGCCAAATTGATGCACGGACACGTAAACGATTTGGTGGAGAAAAAAGTGGATCGGATTTTTTATCCTTATGTGGTGTTTGAGCGCAAGGAAGATGCTGGGTCGTCGAACAGTTTCAACTGTCCCATTGTAACCGGTTATTCCGATGTGTTGAAAAGTGCGATGGATACGGCCGCCAATCATCATATTCCGTTTGATGCGCCGGTTATTACCTTCAATGATACCGATTTGCTGTATTGTTCTTGTACGGCTTATCTGCAAACCTTAGGGGTGTCGAAAAGTATTACCAAACAGGCGATTGCGTTGGCCGTTGAAGCGCAGGACAGTTATCTGCAAACACTTACCGACCGTGCTATGGAAGTGCTGAAAACGGCGAAGCGTGAAAAACGTATGGTGATTCTTTTTGCCGGTCGGCCCTATCATATTGACCCGTTGATAGAGCATAAAATAGCGCAGTCCATTTCTGATATGGGCATTGATTTGATTACTGAAAATGTGGCCGTTCAGGCGGGTTCCGAGGTGTACCGTGAGTTGTCGGCGGTAAGCCAGTGGACCTATCCGAACCGCATATTCAAGGCGGCGCATTTTGTAGCCAACAGCAGCCCGACCGATAATCTGCATTTTGTGGAACTGACCTCGTTCGGCTGCGGGCCGGATGCGTTTATTTTAGATGAGGTAAACAGCATTTTGCGGCACAGGGGCAAAAACCTGACCGTGCTGAAAATTGATGATGTCAACAATATCGGATCGCTGCGTTTGCGCATACGCTCGTTGGTGGAAAGCTTGAAAATGGTACAACCCGCGGCAATCGAACAACCTGTTTCGGCTGTTCAGTCGCGTGTTACCACCAAAACCTTTGAACAAACCGACCGCCAACGTACGTTGCTGGCTCCGTATTTTGCCGAAGGCTATTCGGAATTTTTACCGTCTGTGTTTAAATTGGCAGGCTATAAATTAGTTAATTTGTCGATGGGCAGCCAGCCCGATGCCGATATGGGGCTAAAATTTGCCAACAACGAAATTTGCTATCCTGCCACTATTGTTGTGGGCAGCATTATGAATGCTTTGCAGAGCGGTAAATACGATTTGGACAATACAGCGGTCATTATCACGCAAACGGGCGGGCAGTGCCGCGCGAGCAACTATTATTCGCTGATAAAAAATGCGATGGTTTCGGCCGGATTTCAGAATGTTCCCGTCATTTCATTAGCTACCGGAACGGGCGTAAGCAACAATCAGCCGGGTTTTGAAATAGATTGGATAAAAATTGCCAATATGTTGATTTATATAATGTTGTATGCCGATTGCTTGCATAAACTTTATTATGCCGCTGTGGTGCGCGAAAAAACGGCAGGTTCGGCAAAAACACTGTACAACCATTATATCGAAGCCGCTTTTCCGTTTATCGAAGCCAATAATCGCAAAGGGTTGCTGATGTTAATTAAGCAGGCGGCAGCCGATTTTACCGCCATAACGGATACTTCCAAACAGGTGCCTGTAATAGGTCTGGTGGGTGAAATTTATGTAAAGTACAACAGTTTTAGCAATATGGGCGTAGCCAACTGGCTGATAGAGAAAGGTGTGGAAGTAGTGCCGCCTTGCATAATCAATTTTTTCGCCACCACATTTGTCAACAGTCATATCAATCGCGAGCAGTTTATCAAAAAAGAAAGTCGTCCGCTGTGGATGACCGATTCACTTTATCGCTATGTGCGGTTCTGTATGCGCCGCTTCGACAGGGTTTGTGCTGCATTTCCTTTTTACCGTCCCTTCTCCAATATTTTTGATGATGCCAAAATGGCTTCTCAGGTGTTGAATTTGGCAGCCGATTTTGGCGAAGGTTGGTCGCTTCCGGGCGAAGTGTGTCAGTTGGCGGCTCACGGTGTGAACAATGTGGTCAGTTTGCAACCTTTTGGGTGTATTGCCAACCATATTATTTCCAAAGGAATAGAGAAAAAAATGAAGCAGCTGTTTTCGAAAATGAGTCTGCTCTTTCTCGATTTCGACAGCAGCACTTCCGATGCCAACGTATTTAACCGTCTGCATTTTATGGTGGAAAATGCCAAACAACAAATGCCAACCTATTGATAATTCAAAATATTTTAATTTCCTTTGTAACAACTAAATCCAAATAATTTATGTCGGAAACACACCTAAATACCGAGCAACAGATTTTACAATCTGCCGAAGAACTTTTTTTAGAAAAAGGATTTTCTAATACCTCTACTACCGAAATAGCAAAACGTGCCGGCTGTAATCAGGCTTTGGTACACCTGTTGTGCATTTAGGAAAAAGTAAAAAAATAAAGTAAAAAAAGATTGTTCATTTGACAAAAAAGTCGTATATTTGATTATTAATCAGATAATTAAATATAATGAACAATCTCGTACAAAACTAC
>JAQUTW010000047.1 GCA_028694215.1 Paludibacteraceae bacterium
GGCACTCTAATAATACGCTAACAATTTACTAGAGAACCCGTAGTTGTAGGAATGAATAATCAGATCAAATCCGTGGGTGCATATGCTCCGGAATAATCAAGAGGTAGTTACTCGGGTGCTTACGAAATAATTACCTACTAAAAAAAAATATCTAACTTCGGAAACTCCCAATATTTATCGGACAGGCAACCAATATTTTCCAATTAGGTTTTTATAAACTATATTGACCTCATTTCACCCTTACTATGTCCGCATTGTGGGCAATTAAGGCAATTATGAATCAATTATGAGGCAATTGAGGCAATTATGAGGCAATTAGTTTAGTTGATAATTAGCTCCCGCTCCGGGAATATCATTGAACAGTAAAATATCTTTCTGTACCAATTCTGTTAAATCCCTATTTGCTGTTGCTCGCGAACAATCATTTATTTTCTGATACTCACTATTCATAATTTTCCCTTTTTCTTTCACATACAAGACGGCTTTTATTTGTCTTTCGTTCAGCCCCAACTTACTTAAATCTTCTTTGTTATAAATGTCTTTGCGGAAAACTGTCCAAAAATCATTGCCTTTGCAGGAAAATTGAGGTACGGGGATTTTCGCTTCAATGCAGAGATTTTTCATCTTGTCCATACCTCGTCCCCACGATTCGACATATCCACTGCGGAAAAAAGCAGTTGCAATATCGGGATTGCGGGGTTGTGAAGAATGCTTGTCGAGCAAGTCTTCAACTGTCCAATTTTCGGGTAATCGTCCGTAATTCCAAATCATAATTTTGTCGGGATATACGCTGATTTGAATCGGATACGGTCCCGTATAATCTTTGTGTGCAATGGCATTGAGCAAGGCTTCACGCAACGCGTCTTTGGGATATTCGTAGGTTTCAATCCGTGTAAGTCCTTCATAAGAAATCAATGCCTTGGTGTATTTTGTAAGCAATAAATCCATCGTTTTTTCTATTTGCTCAAAAAGATTGCCGTGTATTTCGTCCTGAAACAGCAAGTCGCTGTCGGTGCGGAAAAAACCAATTTTGATATACGCGCCCGATACGAATTTTTCGGGGTCGGGGTAAAAAAGCATTACAGAGGCTCTTTTCAGGTAGCCGTTGTCTGTCAATTTCAGGTTGTCGAGCAAGACTTCGTTTGTATCGCTAAGCACATCTTCATCGAGACGCTTGCTTTTAACGCCCTTTTTGCGGAAAAAGTCAAATGTCTCAGCTTTTAAATCGGCAACTGACACATTGGGGATTGAAACGCCGTCCCAATGTTTTCCCTGCTTCTGCAACAAGAGTTTATCCAATGCGCTACCTTTCAATTCCTGCTTGGTTGAACCACTGCGATAGTGGTATTCGCCTTTGTAATTTACCGGATTGGGTTGTGGACTGACAATGATTTCGATATAATCTCCCTGCGGTGTTTCGCGCAGATTTACATCGGCAACAATTCCGAGAATGGTGGTTATCTTATTTGGTAGTTCTTCCAACAGTTTTTTGGCGTTCGTTAAGCCCACTACATTGCCGTTGTCGTCTTTACCAATGTAGAGCGTTCCGCCCTGCGAATTGGCAAAACCGCATATCCATTTGAGGTATTCATCGCGCCAAATGGATTTGTATTCTACGTTTTGGGTTTCGGGCATAGTATTCATTGATTGTCTGTTTCCTGCATAGCTTAACTGATTTGTGTTAATTTACTTTAATCACTTTTTCTTTCTCCACTCCCAAGGCGCAATGGGAGTTTTGTCAGACCATAAACCTATTTTCATCTGTCGTGATTTGTTTTCTAATTGTGCATATTCATCATCATTTGAATATTTTTTAAAATGCCACGCCATACCTGCTTTAATCATTTCTGCTGAAATGTCTTTTCCATCATCAAAATAGCACCACACAACAACTCTATCAAAACTTTTGCCCTGAACTTTGATAGTTACGGTTTTTCCAAAAATCAAATCCGATAGATATTGTTTTGATTTTTGCCCAAAGGCTTGTTTCTTTTCTGGGGCATCAATGCCATAAATGCGACACTTTATTTGCTGATTATCAGAAGTCAATCCTTTAAAAGTATCACCATCAGTAATTCCAACAACACGAACTGGACATTCAACACCTTTTTTGATTTGAAAAGCAGAGATTGGCTTTTCAGAGATATAAAAATCAGTAGTGGTTTCTCTGTTTCTATTCTCGTTTCGGTGATGTCGATTGTTATTACACGACGGTAGACACAGCGTTATTGCGCAGAATATGAGTAATTTAATTTTCATTGTTTTTTTTGTTCTATTTCACCTGTTTTGGGAATTATATGAATAAGAAAACGCTGATTATTTTTTTCTATGCTGTCACGCATAGAACCACCTGTACCACTACCCGAAATTAATACTTCACAATTCTTTCCGAAGTCAATACTGCTATCTTGCCAAAAACGGCTTAATGCCAATGCCCGCTCGTAACTCAACTCATAATTTTGCGTGAAATTATCGTTACTTGCTTGACCTTCAATGATAAGCAAATACTGAATTTCGGGATTTGTTTTTGTAATTTCATCTATCTGTTTTTTTACGGCTTTACCTGCTTTTTCTAATGCTTGAAGTGTATTATTATCAATGTTGCTTATGTCAGATTTTCCTGTCGGGAAATTTACTCTTATTTTCAAAATATGTTTTTTATAATCTGGGTTGTAAGCGAAATATGTACTGTCAATATTATTGAGAGACTGTTTGATTTCTTCTATTTTTTCAAACTCTTCGAGTTTGAGAGACTGCTCGCTGATTTTCTTATGCAACAATGCAATTACCAACACAAACAAGACTAACATCACAAAAAACAGCGAAGTCATCAAATCGCTGTAACTTGTCCAAAAAAAAGATTCTTTTTTATGTTTACTCATTGTCGGAAGTATAATTTAAAAACGATTAAATTGATTGTTTGTGATTATTTTATACTCAATAGCATTTTCATTAAATCTATACCTGCAAAAGTCAAAATGATAACACCCAACATTGTGCAAACAACATTGATAAAACGCTTGTATTTTTTGAGTCTCTTTTTACCTAAGAGCAGTGGCGGCAGGGCAAGCCACACGAATAAGCCGAGAATTGATTTGAGAATGATTGAAGTCATATTAGAAAAGCAAATTTATCCATTCAATAATTTTAGGAATAAGCACAGCAAGGCAAGTTACGCCCATAAGAGAAATGCCTGAAATAGCAGTAGTTTTAAGCCACTGGGGAAGTTTCTGTTCTACTTGAATTTTACCGCCTGTTTCTTTCGCAGTTGCCCATTCTTTAAGATTTTTCGCCAAGTCTATTATCTCTTGCGTTTGCTTGTTAGTTTCCGTCTTGAACTCTTTTACCGCTTTTTGTACTTCTCCAAGTTCAGAAAGGGCTTTGACAATTTTATTCAATTCTTCGGCATTTTCTCTTAATGACTTTTGCTGATTTTCATTGATGTTGGCAAAATCAAGTAACTGACCGTTGAGATTGTCTTTGATTGACTGCAAATTTTCGGACAGACCCTTGCTAAATTCTTTTAAAGATTCTTCGGTTTTTTGTTTAATGTCGTTGATATTACCGGACAAAAGAGTATCGTGGCGTTTGTAAAATTCACCGGCATTTTCAATAATTTGACTCCGTTGGTCATAGTTATCCAATTTTTCGTTTAATGCCTTTACATTTGCGAGGTATTCATTTGTATTGTTCAGGTAATTAGCCAACTGCCCGATTTGTTCCGAAGACTCGATCAATTTGCTTAACAAAGTTATATTTGTGGCGGCAGTTCTACCTTCCTGTATTCTATTTACCGCATCAATGAGTTGCGTTTGCAGTTTGTAACTTTCATTTACCTTGGCAAGTGCTGAGCCAAGATTTCCCGTATTTTGGGCAAACTCGGCATTAAAATCATTCAGGTTTTCGGCCATTTCCCTAATTGCACCTACAACATTATCTGAAAGTGTAGGCAGCAATTTTGCCTGAATCCAACTTAGGAAAGCGTGTTTGTCACTTTCTACTATCGATTTTGCCGTTTTGAATTTATGTGAACCCAAGGTAGTGAGAATAATTCCCAAAATACTCGAAACCATTGCTAACGCTACACCGCCAAGTAGTCCATTTACGCCACTTGCTCCGCTTCCTTGTGTTTCGCCCAATAATGCAGACAAGTCGCCACTGATAACAAGATAACCGATACCAACCAAAATCCCCATCATCGTACCTACCAAGCCCATATAAAGCGGAACTGGTATCTGCGTGTCAATTTCATCTTCTTTGGCATCGCAATTTCTATCTACAATGTCTTTCATTAAATGAAAGTCGCTGACAGTTTTGTTGTTTTTCAAGTAGTCGTTGATAGAAGTTACAATGGATTTGAGTGTGTCGTTGTTGTGAGATACAGAAATACCCGCTGTATTGTTAGCAAGATTGGCAATTAAATCTTCTCGGGCTTTTTCTCTTCGGAATACAGGAATATATTCGCCCTCTGCATTTTGTCGAGAATAGTGATATTTTGTTACATTCAAATTGCAAGTTTCAAGCATTTTATCTAAATCTTCATCTTTCGCTGAATTGATTTTTGAAATCAACGTTTCTTTTTGAAGTTGGTATTTATCCTGCTTTTTAGGAAATATCTCTAAAAAATCATTGATTTTCTGTTTGGTAGAACCAAAACTTTTAAATTGAATTATTACGATTACAACAATTACTGCTATGATTATAATATAATGCATACTTCTATTTCTTCGTTTTATTTAATGTTATGAAACTTTTATTGTTGCAGGAATAGAAACTTCCCAATTTTCATCGGAATCTTTTTTGACCTTGCCACTCTTTAACGTGATAATATTTGTTTTGCTTTGAATGTTATAAGCATCAGAAGGAATATCACAAATACTTTCTAAGAAATCAAGATTGGTAACACCACCGCAATATTCAAAATCAGCTTCGTTTCCTTTGATATTAAATACACGAAACTTCGCAGCATCTTTGCCTGTTTCGTTAATCAACGTTTTCTTGTTTTTTGAACCGAAATACTGGCTGTCGTCTTTAGGTTGATTTGCAACAGAAACATTATTTGTCGGCTGCGAGGTGGTGGCAGGCTGTTGTGCTGATTGATTTGGATTAGGCTGAGAACAGCTTTTTTTTAGGTTTTCAACTTCTTTAAGCAAATTTCCTAATTGACTTTCTAATTTGCCAATTTTATTGTTAAGGCCATTGTAATCATTCGCATTATAATTTGATACATTATGTTCCTCTTTGAAGTTGATTTGATTTTCAAGCAGCGTGTTTTTCAACTTGGAACAGCGATTCCATAAACGATACAGAAAATATGAAAATATAAGAATTACAACAAATAGCAAAATAATTAACAACCATAACAGGAGCTGATTATCACTTTTTTGAACTTGATTGTCTTTGCTTACAGGCTGATTGTATAAAGGAATGGTTTCATCTTGCACTTCCGATTCAGTTGTTGTTTCTGTGGAATATTGGTCGGCTGTTTCTTCATTTCCAAATTTCCTCTTGACCTCATCTTGGATTCTGTTTGCAATTCCCTTTAAATCAACTCCATTCCAAGATTCTGACTTTAATATTTCGAGTAGTGTTTTGGTATCAGTTGTATTATTATAACCTTTTTTCTTCTCGTTAATTTTATTTGCAAGATTTAATGCCAAATTATTGGAATTATTTGCAAATAACTCTTGAATTTGATTAAAACTAGGTATAGTGTTCAAGTCGTATAGTGTTGCACTTTGCAAAATAGGTTGTATCGTCTTTTTGTAAGGGGTTTCAATATAGGGTTTGCCTGCATCGTGCTTTTCGATAAAAACCATTAAATACTGACAGTTGGCATAATCCACCAAATGTTCAAATGTGGCTTTGTCTATTTTTTGTGCATAGCCAACGGTTACACACAGAAAAAAAAATGTTATTGATATTACTATTTTATTCATACTTCCATTCTTTAATTATTCGTATTTTCCACTTCGTAAGACAATTTTTTCAGAATATCAGCCAACGGTCTGAAAAATAGCGGCTGCTCAATAAGCGAGTTTTCGTCAATTCCGTCAAGAGCGTTTGTTAACCAAGTGTCAAAATTATTTCCATCATTCAAAACTGTATCAATCGCTTGAATGGCTTTGCTGTCAATTCCAATAGCAACTGCAAAAGTTTGCGGTGTTCTTGCCCCTGCATAATTTTCGGACAATACATCTTTGCTGAATTTAATAAAATCTGTAATTTCTTTTTTCAATGAATCTGTTGTTATTTTCACTCCTGCACTTTTATATGTAGTGTTGCCAATCATTATTTCAATAGGTCTATCGCTAAGTAAAACCCCGATAGGAATTGGCATAGAAGTATCGGCATTCCAATCAACTGCTTTAATACCACCCTGACAAGTGATTTCTTTCGGCTTTGACGATTCATACTTCAATTCAAGCGGTACATCGGCACCATATACCTTTTTGAATATTGCTTTTGCCAACGCTTCAAGTTTCTTGTTTTCTGTAAGTATATTTAGAACCTTTGAACCGTTACCGCTAAAAGTAATGTGTTTTGGTGCAGCAAAACTTTTCGTTTTCATTAATTGCGCCGTATGATAGACAATGGCGGAATAAAAGAGATAAAAAATGATTTTTAGATTTTTATCACCCTGTAATAGAGTGTGGTAGTTAGCATCACTGACATTCACGTCTTTTATATTGTTATCGATAATTGAAAAGAAAAATGAAGCAATATCGCCAATGTCAGACGAATTAGCAGTAAATCTGCCATTAATTTTTTGATAAAAGCTGTTCAGTTTTCCTGCTTGCGGTAACGATAACACTTTATCGTTGAAATGCGCTTGCCATTTTTCTACCACATTGGTCAATCCGAATTTTTTACTGCCAAAAATAGAATTAGCAGCAAAACGGAATGAGGTAGAATAAACAGGTTTTTTGTTCTGAATAATCAACACATCGGTTGTGCCTCCACCAATATCAATCGAAAGCAAATGACTCAAATCGCTATCGCTAATCACATTCCTTTTGTAATAGTGATAGGGGGCTTCCGACTCACTCATTGATTTGAGATTTTTATCAACTATGGTTGTTATTGCTGTATCAAATTCAGTAACTTGATTTTTGTCTATGCCAAGAAAATACTTTGCATAAGATAATTTCCAAGCATTATCCATTTTCTCAATTCTATTGCCTTCCATACTCAGTGGATAGAACCACGCTATTTTTGTGGCTTCTAATTTTCCGTCTTTTAGCATAACTTTATTACGCATAAGATAACACAGATTGTCGATATATGCTTTCAAATGTTGTTCGTTGGTAATGTTGTCGTCCCATTTCAGATTGGTCAGATAATCGTTGTACGACGGCAATTGCCTTGCACCATAAGGAATAATTGTATTTGAATTTGCAAAAGGATAAAGTGTTTGAATTTCACCTTTTTTGATTGATAATGCAGTACGAACAGGAAAATCGCAATTTCTTTCGTTGGTAGTTTCAGTAATAAAATCAATGTCAGTAACAATACTTTTAGATTCATCTGCTTGTGCAAAAACTATTTGCTGGTCTATTTCCGTAATGTCAAATTTGTTACAATCATTACTACCATAACAATATTCAATATGAGTGTTGGTTGTACCAAAATCTACTGCAAAAGTAAATTCTATATTTGACTGTTTTTCAGGCATTAAAGGTATTGCGAATCCTTTGAGTAAGTTATCCTTACAAGATATTTGTATTCTATCGAAATTGTGTTTTTCCAATAAATATGTATCATATTTGCTAAATTCGGCATCTTCTCCACGATTTACCACCTTTACTTCTTCAATTGCAGTAAGGTCAGAACCTTTGAAGAATTTTGCTTCGGATTGTAACGCGTTTTGTTGAAATAGAATAAATCTGTAAAAAGCATCCTTATCATCTTTGAATTGTACATTTGGGAATAAAGCAAAGTTTTCGAGCTTGCCACTTATTACATATCCTTCACCTGCTGCTTCGTTGGTTGCATTTGGTTTGTATTTTTTGCTAAATTCAACAGTTCCTTTTTTTACAGGAATGCGCAGTATTACCTCATAAACATCTCCCTGTTTTCGAATTTCAAAAAAATCTTTCTTTTGCAAATCCTCAACTTTGAAATACTTGAAAAAAATCTCGGTAAGTGGTAATAAGCAAGTTCCATTCGTTTTGTTTTCGTTATTGTAAAAACCTGTAACAAAATTTTTGCAGTCAAGCGAAGGCAGTGTAATCAAATGTTTTCCTAAAAAGTCGTCTGCTGAAAGCCAAGGATAAGGGGTGCCGTCAGGCAATACTGTTTTGTTATTACCAAGAGTTTGTCCTTTCCATTGCGTATTATTATCGAGCTGCCAATTATCATATTTATCCCCACTTGTTGGCAAAATTAACGGTTTGGGATTGTCTGTTGTAATTGTCTTATCCACAATAAAATCGCTGACCAAACTATTAAAATCTCTTTTTTGTGTATGAAGTACTTTTCCACATATTTCGGGCGAATAGTCGCCAAATTGCAAGGTATTATAACTGCTTAATTTGTCGTCAGACAAAGAGTCAAAATGGTTTTGCTTGTCAGATGGAATTTGACTTTTTAAATATTTAGAAAATTCAGGGAACGCATCACCTCCTGTTATGTTTCTATTGGCTTTCATCCAAATATGAAGATAATCCTGAAAAGCATCGTCTCTTTGAGATAATGGTTTGATACCTGCAAAGGCATAATGGTTGTTGCTCAACTGAATTTTATCATAGGACGTAATATCACCCATTTCGCCTAATTTAAAAAAAGTACCATCTTCTTTAACAAACTCTGGCTGGATTTTTCCACCCTTACGACTTTTAACATTGGCTGCACTGAAAAATAGTGTGCGAGGCGAAGTTGCACCAATAATACGGCCTGTATCTTTGTGTTTGATAAAATAAATATTTTGCATTGATTCAAAATTCAAAGCACCTGCATCGCTCTCTAAAAACAACACCAATGTTTCTTTCAAGCAACCACTTGGCATATTAGCCAAAGACCCTGAATTTTTATAGATCGTTCCGTTTGCGTTCCAATCAGGTCCTTGCCATTTTAGAATTGACAGATCGTATCTATTTTGCAATATGTCAAAATTGAAAAATATCTCGGCTATATCCAAAGTATCAGACACTATTTTCTGGTACGCCATAGGTGCTTTTGTTTGCTTTGTAGCAACTTCTGCAAAAGCATTTTTCACAATAGCCATACGGGCAAAGGGCGAGGGAATGGAAGTTGGTTCGTTGGTAGAATTGGTGTTTGAAGGTGGAATTTGGTCGATTTCCTTTTGTTCATATTGCTTTGATTTGCCCCAATGCTCTATCGTGTCTGACAAACCTGATTGCCCTTGTTGCAAATCAGTATTCAATCTAAAAATATATTTATTCATAACATTATTTCTTTTTGTAGGTTATTAATTCCGCTGTTGCAATGTCGAACAATCGTAAGAATTTTTTTTGCATACTGGAAATATCTATCGAAGCGTGTTTGTCAATAAGGACTTTATTAAAACGCTCCCACGAACTATTTAAAAAACCTTTATTCCACAGAGCTAATGACTTAACAAATTCATCTGCCCGTAAGCTATAAAGATTGTAAGGACTAAAACTATGTCCGTCTTGCTCTTCCAATTCTATTAACCAATCCACAAAATTGATTTGAAAATCGTCAAGTTGCGAAAGATAATGTTCTCTGAAAGTTGTATCAAAATTATTTCTAACAGCCCACGCTGATTTTACACCTTTACCATCGTAAGCATTATCAGATACTTTTCGTGCGTTATGTTTTGCGTCTTTTTCTCTTTTGTTTTTTTCAATGGCGTGAAATCCCATAAATTTGGCAAAAAGTAAAAAGCGGGATAAAGGTTCAACAATTAAGTCGCCGGTTAATTTTGAAATACCACTTTCTTGAAAATATAATTTTTTAAAATCGGTTTTATCATCTTCTTTCACACCGAATTCCAAATATTCTGTATTGCGTTCTCCGTTCGAGTTAATAGAAAAATCGCTTTGGGGTTTTTGGGCAAAATCAAGAATTGCCAATGCCGAAGCCATTTCTACAATATGTGCAGGGTCAGTTTGTTTTGTACCGCCTTTGAAATGTTTATATACACTTTGTTTCGCATCTCCGATATAATAAAGCAGATCTAATTTTTTATCTTCCGTCAGATAATATTGCAATGCCGCTTTTGCTTTGTCGTTCCATTCATTTGCGCACACTGTACTATTGTCGTCTTCGTCTGCATTTGCAACCGTATAATATGGTAAAACAGAAATTGCTGCAATAGGTGCTTTTCTTATAACCTCCCATTGGCCATCGTTATTTGTGCGGGACTTATGCAACCATTTTCTTAATAAAGGAAAACCGCTCGCACCTGTTCCGCCAAAAATAGAACTTACGATAAAAACTCTATCGCCATCTCTAATTTCAGTTTTGAAAGCATCAAGAACATCATTCCCTTCAAATTGATTTTGCACAACACAACCCATATTCGGATTACCCTGAAAACCGTGTTCCATAGGCAGTTCTAATGTTTCTCTTGAAAATAACATTTCTACTAATGCTTGATTCTCATCAGTGCCTGTGCTTCCAATGAATGTTTGGAAATCTGATTTCTTAATATCCCAAGTAATCGCTAACTTATGGTCAAGCAACTCTATTTTGGTTTTAAAAAATGAGCAATCATCGCTTGACATACTTTCATTAATGGCTCTGTAATTTTTTATTAAATCGTTGGTTTTAATAAAATCACCATTATTTACATCGTAGTCGATGATAATCGGCACAATCGTGTCGAAATTGTTGCATTTTACACCGCTTGCAAGCAACATTGTGAGCGATTTCAGAACGCGAGAACCTGTTCCCCCTATTCCGAACACATATAATTTTGGCATATATTTTTATTTAATCGGGTTATTATCATTTCAGTGATTTGCGAAATGGGAAAGGTACATCTCCGTGAGTGTTAATGCAGACAAGTTGTACTATTAACGAAGTAATAAAACAATAAACTGCTGCCCACAAAAAGTTTATTAATGCAAACCCTGTAAAGTTTCCGAAGCTATAAGGCAGATCCTGATTCAGTTCGGCATAAACCCCGTCCAAAGTGCTGAATGCAAGTGCATAGGCAATCCCAAAACAGAAAACACAAAGTACAAGCGTCCAAATAAACCACACAGTACGACGGAAGGTAAGTGGCTTTTGAGCTTTGAGCAGGTAGAAAACAATCACACCCAAAATAGTAACGGCAAGCGTAGCAAGCCCCGTTGAGGTATAAACACCTGCATTAAAAAGGTCGTTGGAAAAACCTTCGATGTAACTTGAACCAAAGAGTTCGTAAAGTTGTGAGAAAAAATCATTCATAATATAAAAACTTACTGAGTTATTAATTTGCAATTATTTATCTATTGAAATTGTACATTCAAAAAAATATTTATTATCGGGATAAATGGTTTGATATGCTTCGGCAATGCCTGTTAACCAATAGTTTAAACCGAAAGTTTTTCCTTCGGTTCTTGATTGTGAAGTGTCATCTTCGGTGCTGCTTTCGGCAATCCACTGCGGCATTTGCTTGTTCAGTACCAATGTCACATCATTAACTCCTTTTGTTTTTGCCTCCAATACAATAATATGCGTAGGTTTATCTTTCGCAATGAGAATTTTATCGTTTGCTGTTACTTTTACAGAATCAATCGGCAAAACCTCTTTTACAATAAAATTTTTGGTTGTTACCGTGTAATTATCCGGATTTGTCAAATAATCGTTCTCAACTTGTACATTGCTGTAATCCACCGTAACGGCCAACTGTAAATTTTCTTCTTTCCCGCGAGTGCAACCACCACCGGTACTTTGCAAATTCACATCCGTTATTCCGTGAATGTAATTTGACTTGGATTTAGTGCGATCTGATTTGAAACGACCCTTGTTGAGTGTTGATTGCAGTACGGAATAGTATAAGTTCTTCGATTTTTCGGAAAGCAAAGTGTATTTGTTTTCAAAACCCTCCACTTTATCGGCTTTTAGTTCAATGTTTTTATTAAAATCGCCGAGAATTTCCTGATTGGCAATAACACATATGTAATAAGGTCTGTCACCTTTCAGATAATATCCGTTGTGGTCGCCTGTAAAGGGATAATATTTGCCGTCAAATTTCGACTTCATTTTTACAACGGTAGTAGCAAGCGGCACTTTGTCGTTCTTCCATTTTGTGAGAAAAGCATCTTTTGTCAAACTTTTCTCGTCTTGAAGCAAGGCAACAGCATTTTCGGAACCGTGAATAGAATAAATACAATCGGAAAAGAGAATGGATATTGTTTTATTGTCGGTCTTACCTAAAATCATTTTGAAAATCTGGTTTAGATTGGTATTTTGCCACGCTGTTTTTTCCTGCCCATTGCGCCATTTCAATTCAATATCCTGCGCAAAAGAAGTCAGATCTATCTTTGCCGTAACCTCTTTTCCAATGTCTTTCTGCTTGTTTAGAACTTTTAGTTGTGGGACATTAATTTGATTGTTGATAAAAAACAGGTTGATACTGTCTTCATCATAATGATATTTCAACAAAACGAGCAAGTCTCGAATTGCACCTTTGAACTCGGTTTTATCTTTCACATACCCGTCCATACTGCCACTGTTTTCGATGTAAACATTGACCGTTGGTTTTATCACTTCTGCCACCACCGCAGTATCGACAATAGTAGCATTGTTGATCTCTGTTTGAGAACCATCTCTGTGGCGATTCTTGTTTCCGCAAGCCACTAACAGCAAAGTTGCGACACTAAAAATTATCAGTTTCTTCATTGCATTATTCATTATGATCTTGATTATCTAATTCTTCGGTAAATCCCTCTACTACGCCGTCAAGTTGTTCAAGGGCATCGTTTATATTGTCGATTAGGATATTTGTTGCGCTTTTTGTACGAATAGCAAGGTATTTCCCTTTCAGTTTACCGATTTTTTGTTTTTCTTCTTTGGTAAGTTTGCGGCTATATTTTTGGTAGTCAGTGTCAGCAAATTGCTCAAAGCGAACATCGGCACGTTCCCAATCTTCATCTGAATAAGTCGCTTGATTGTCAGTAACTTTTTCCACAAATCGCTCAAAAGAAGAAATATAAGAAGATTTTCCTCCCAAATGGCTGCAACTTAAAGCATATATTATAAAAGTTATTACTGCGATGTTCAATATAATTCTTTTCATAAGTATAAATCAAGTTTCATTGTGAAATGAAGAATAAAACAATAATTTGCAAATTTATTATTTTTTGTTAATTAATTAATTGCATTTCCCTTATTTCAATACTTCGGTAAATATTCAATTAACTAATTAAAATTCAATGATTTACATAACATAGTTTAACATAAAAAAGATGGTTAAGTAGCTGATTATCAGTATCTTTATAGCTGATCAAAACCTAATAAAG
>JAQUTW010000048.1 GCA_028694215.1 Paludibacteraceae bacterium
TCCGGCGCAATGCAGGTTTGTCCGGCATTGATGGTTTTTCCCCACATTATTCGGCGCGCAGCCACTTTCAGGTCGGCATCTTCATCTACAATGCACGGACTTTTTCCGCCAAGTTCCAAAAGCAACGGCGTGAGATTTTTAGCAGCAGCTTCCATTACTATTTTGCCAAGTTTGGGACTTCCCGTGAAAAAGATAAAATCAAATCGTTGCGATAGCAGTAAAGTATTGACTTGTCTGTCGCCTTGTACGATAGAAATGTAGTTTTCGGGAAACGTTTCGGTAATGATTTTTTCCATTATGTCGGCTACGTTAGGTGTGTAGGGCGACGGTTTGAGCATGGCGCAACATCCTGCCGCAATGGCTCCCACCAGCGGGCACATTAGCAAATTGACCGGATAGTTCCAAGGTGCAATGATTAAAGCGGTACCCAGTGGCTCGTAAATAATATAACTGCTCGATGGAAAAACCGATAGTGATGTAGGTACGCGTGTTGGTTTCGTCCAGCGTTTAAGGTATTTTTGATGGTGTTTTATTTCTTGCAACACAATGCTGATTTCGGTCAAAAAGGCTTCGCTTTCCGATTTGTGTAAATCAGTCCAAAGTGCTTTGTAAAGTGCTTTTTCGTTTTTTATAATAGCATTGTAAAGCGCATCCAATTGCTGTTTTCTAAATGCGATGGATTTGGTTTGTTGACCGGCAAAAAAAGTTCGATGTGCTTGTAATGCTGCAGGAATTTGTTCAGGACCCATTGCTTATAAGTTTATTAAGAGTTGTTTGATGATGGAAAGTGATGTTTGGGGTGCTTCCTTCCAAAAATCGATATATTGATCTACATGATCATTAATTCCAGGTGTGTCGCTGATAATGCGTAAACTTAAAAATGGAACTCCATAAAGATAACAAACTTGTGCAATGGCATTACTTTCCATATCGACTGCCAAACCTTCTGGGAAAAGAGTTTTAATGCGTTTTAAGGAGTCTCTGTTCGATATAAATTGATCTCCACTGCATGTTAATCCTATATGAAGATGTTGAGCAAGATTAATTTGTTTTGCTGCTCTAAGTAGCTTTTCGTTAGCGAGAAAATAGAGTGGCAAACCTTGAATTTGACCATATTCGTTTCCTGACGAGCAGTCAACATCATGGTAAACAGTTTTTTCGCTGATAACCACATCCATTACATGGACTTTTTTGTCCAAACTGCCGGCAACACCGGTATTAATAATGTAGTCCGGATGATAATTTTGTATCATCATCAGAGTACCAATAGCAGCACAAACCTTTCCTATACCGCTTTGTAGCACAATAAGATGATAACGACCGATGTTTCCCTCAATAAAAGATTCATTGCCGCATTGCTTTTGCGTTTTTTGATCTAAAATGTTCATTACGAGGTTTTTCTCGGCTTCCATTGCAACGATAATGCCAATTGTCATAACTTCATAGTGTTTGATTTGTTGTTGCAAAGTTAATTGTTTTTTTGACAAGGAGTTATTTTCTTGTCTAAAATCTGAAATTAAAAAGCAATAAAAAATGTAGAAAATTTTATTGCAAACTAAAAAATCACTATTTTTACATCATGAAATGCAAGTAGTATGCAGGAAGAGAAAACTCAGAAAAAAAGGTGCCGAATAAACATACGGCAATTGAAGCAGCAATTTACGGTAGAAGAATTGTATGCTAAATCGTTGAATGCAATAAAAAAACTACAAGAAAACTTTGAGTTTAAACAAGCAAAGACTATTATGATCTATTATTCTTTGCCTGATGAAGTAAATACACATGGTTTAATACATGAAATGTTGGGGTATAAACGTATTATATTGCCAATTGTGATGGGCATTAAGGCATTTCCCGTGGAATTGTTGTCTGAAAATCAATTAGCAGAAGGACCTTTCCATATTATGGAACCTCAAAACAGTTGTGTATTCACCGAGAAAATCGATTTAATTGTTGTTCCGGGTGTAGCTTTTGATAAAAAAGGGTATCGCTTGGGGCGTGGCAAGGGTTACTATGATGCATTGCTGACACATTATCCAAATACGCCAAAAATAGGATTATGTTTTAATTTTCAAATGGTTGATACGGTGCCTACAGAAGCACATGATGTGTGTATGAATAAAGTGATAACCGATTGAATGTGTATAACATAAAAAAATTTGCATACACAAAAAAAAAATATTAACTTTGCACCCGCAATGCCCAGATGGCGGAATTGGTAGACGCGCTGGTCTCAAACACCAGTGCCGCGAGGCATGCCGGTTCGATCCCGGCTCTGGGTACTCAAAAATAAAGCTGATAATTATTTAATTATCAGCTTTATTTTTTTTTCAAAGTTTTGAACGAGAGAATGTGTATGGTTACACCAATGGCAATAACTATTAGGAATAATTTAAGCCATAGTACATTAACAATAAAAATGGCAGAAAATAAGATGGTTATCCACAGTAATGTAATGGATATAACTTTTGTTTTTAACGGGATGGCTTTATATTCCTGAAAATTTTTGATGTATGGACCTAATTTTTGATGTGCCATCAGCTTGTCATATAGCTTTTTAGAACCTTTGAGATATAAAAATGCCGTGAGGAGTAAAAAAGGAGTAGTCGGGAGCACAGGTACAAAAATCCCTATAATTCCTAATCCTAACGAGATACTTCCTAAAACAATGTATAAATATTTCACGTGAATGGGTTTATTCGATTGGCTTTCCGGCTTTTGTCCACCCAACAATACCTTCGTTTAACTCATATACCGTAAACCCTTGTTCTGCTAATATTTTAGCAGCAGTTTTGCTGCGTTTTCCGCTTCTGCAATAAACGGCTACAGTTTGCTTCTTGTTTAATAGTTTTTGGCATTGATTGGTAAAATCCGGAGTTTTAACATCAATATTTGTTGCACCGGAAATATGTCCGGTTGTAAATTCAGCCGATGTACGCACATCTACAAGTTGAACATTTTGATTTAATAACTCATCAAATTTTTCTACATCTACCGATGTGAATGTTGCGCTTTGGCAACTGCTTGTGGCAATGACCGTACAGGCTAAAATTAATTTTAGAATTTTCATTACTTATAATTGAGTGAACAAAAGTACGCTTTTTTATTTAATTGGTTGTTGGTCATGGATGTAAAAAGCCTTATTTTTTTGAATTTATTTTAAATATTAGAACATGAAAAATTCGGTATAATAATAGATTCTTTTTATCTTTGCAAAGATAAAAACGTCCAAATTATGATTTTATTAAGTTTCGATACTGAAGAGTTTGATGTTCCTTTGGAACACCAAGTTAATTTCCCGTTTGAAGATCAGATGCGGGTTTCTGTGTATGGGACGACAAAAATATTGGATTGCCTAAAACGCAATGATTGCAAAGCAACATTTTTTTGTACTGTTAATTTTGCAGAGCATGCGCCTCAAATTATGAGGCGTATTATTGATGAAGGTCATGAAGTGGCATCGCACGGATATCACCATTGGTACTTTGAACCGGGTGATTTGGCAAAATCACGTGTAAAGTTGCAGCAGCTTACCGGTTGTGATATTCGCGGTTACCGTATGGCACGTATGATGCCTGTATCGGAACAAGAGGTTCGAGAAGCCGGATATGATTATAATTCTTCATTGAATCCAACATTTATTCCCGGACGATATATGAATTTATCGGTTCCTCGTACTTATTTTGTGCAGGATGGTGTATTGCAAATACCGGCTTCGGTTACGCCGTGGCTCCGTTTCCCGTTATTTTGGTTGGCTTATCATAATTTGCCTGCCGGTCTTTATCGCCGGTTGAGCAATCACACATTGCACCATGATGGTTATTTTGTAACATATTTCCACCCTTGGGAGTTTTATCCGCTTGGTCAGCATCCCGAACTGAAGATGCCGTTTATTATTCGTAACCATGCCGGTGAAGGTATGGAAAAACGGCTGAATGATTTTTTGAATTATTTCAAAGGAAAAGACATTCCTTTTGTTACATTTTCTGAATTTACTGATTTGATCAATAAAAACCATACAAAATGAGATTAGCTCTTGTATTGCCTTGTTACAACGAAGAAGAAGTACTTCGTAGAAGTATTGAACAGTTGACAATTTTATTGGATAAAATGGTGGCTGTCCATAAAATAACTCCCGACAGTTTTATGATGTTTGTTAACGATGGGAGTCGCGATGCTACATGGGATATTATTGTGGAACAATTTAGAAAAAATTCTTATGTGAAGGGTGTAAATTTGTCCATAAATGTAGGGCATCAAAACGCTATTATGGCCGGTATGATGACGGCAATGGATATGAGTGATGCCGTAGTTACTATTGATGCTGATTTGCAGGATGATATTGCAGCCATTGAGATAATGGTTGATCGTTATCGCGAAGGATGTGATGTAGTATATGGGGTAAAGGTGTCGCGTACGGCCGATTCGTTTATAAAACGCTCTTCAGCTGTTATGTTTTACAAACTGCAGGCTGCATTAGGTGTGAATACTGTTTACAATCACGCTGATTTCCGTTTGATGAGTCGTCGCGCGCTGCAGCAGTTGTCCCGATATAAGGAGCGTAACCTTTATTTACGCGGTATTGTTCCATTAATCGGTTACAAAACTGCAACAGTCAATGATGTCATTCGGGAACGTGAAGCCGGTAAATCAAAATATACGCTTAAAAAAATGCTGAATTTGGCTATGGATGGGATTACTTCTTTTTCCGTGCGACCGATTTACTGGATTATTGCAGCAGGCTTCTTTTTTTTGATAGTAAGCGTATTGGCAACAATTTATATTCTGATTTCTTTCTTTAGTGGACATATTGTGCCGGGGTGGACTTCGTTGATGCTGTCGCTTTGGTTTATTGGTGCCATTATTTTGTTGGGTATCGGTATTATTGGTCAATATATTGGTAAAATTTACATTGAGGTTAAGCAGCGTCCGCGTTATAATATTGAAACTATACTTGATGAAAAGAAAGAACAGTCCTCCAATGCTACAACCAAAGAATCTACTGATGAAAGTTTGGTATCACATTAAAGTTTTTTTCAACAAACCGTTTTTTTCAGATCGGCGCACTTTGTATGGTTTGTGGCTGTTATTGCCGTTGATTGCCGGTATTACAAAATTGATGCAATGCAATAATTTCCTCATTTTTCGTGGTGTGTTTCATCATCTTATAGCTCGTTTACCGTTGTATGTATCTTACCCTGCAGAATATTTTGATTTAAATCATTATGGACCATTTTTCAGTTTGGTTATTGCACCGTTTGCGGCGGTGCCTATATGGGTTGGGCTACCGGCTTGGCTTATCGGGTTGTCATTGTTTTTGTATTGGGCGATTAGTACGTTGCCAATTTCTAATAGAAAGCAGATTTATATTTATTGGTTTTGTGCGCACGAATTGCTGACAGCTCTTTTTATGCAGCAGTTCAATGTAGCCATTGCTGCTGTTATTATTTTGGCTTTCACTTTGATAGAACGAGAAAAGGATTTTTGGGCGGCATTTTTTATTTTACTTGGGACATTTACAAAACTTTATGGCATTGTTGGCTTGGCATTTTTCTTTTTTTCAAAGCACAAATTAAAATTCACTGTGAGTTGTTTTGCATGGGCGGCATTCATGTTTTTGGCACCAATGCTTATATCGAGTCCGGATTATGTGGTCTCACAGTATGTGGCATGGTTTGAAGAATTAGTTTTGAAGAACGATGGTAATAATTTTGCCTTGATGCAGAATATTTCTTTGTTGGGTATGATTCGTAAAATTTCAGGTTGTGCTACCTATTCCAATTTGTGGGTTATTATTCCTGGATTAATCATATTTTTTGTGCCTTATTTTCGTTTGGGGCAGTATAAACATTTGGCTTTTCGGGAAACGTTGTTGGCTTCGGTACTGATATTTGTGGTTTTGTTTAGCACCGGTAGCGAGTCGAGTACCTACATCATTGCTTTTGTTGGTGTGGCAGTGTGGTATTGGGCTGTGCCTTGGAAACGTTCAAAATGGGATATCGCGTTGATGATTTTTGCGTTTCTCATTACCAGTATGTCACCTTCCGATTTATTCCCAAGATGTATCCGTGAAAATTATATTATCCCGTATGCTTTGAAGGCCTTGCCTGTAGCTGTCATTTGGTTTCAGTTGTGGTACGAAATGTTGACAAAAAATTATGATGAAAAGAGTTATCCGGGTGTTAAATCTTCGATGTGTTAGTTTATGTGCGTCTCGATTTTTTCACCGTTTCCAATAGGTGATTTTGCAAAATCCAAGCAAATCATTTCGTAACAAACAGTTCCCCAAACAATAATGCACATCCACGATTTCATGACGAATGGTAAAATGAAATTGTAGTAAATGGTACGTGGAATAATTTCCGTATTGGCTAATCCTACTAAAATAAGTGTCGTTAACATCAGGTAGTAATTGTATTTTTTGTGTTTTGACGGGCTGCAAATATACCACAAAGCTACACCAATCATTGCTAAAATATAACCGCTGGATTCTGTCCCTGTACTGAAAAGTGTGGTAAACAGCAATACATTTGCCAACAACATCAGTCGGAAACTGATGAATTGATATTGTTTGGTACGAAAATAAGGGATGAAAAACAACACAAGCCCCGGTATGATAAGCCACAAATCACTATAAACCAATTTTATACCACAAATGGCTTGAGGAATTTTACGGACAAATCCTAATAAAGAAATATTTTGTTGTGGGGCAAAGAGGTTATCTCCATTTTTGGAAGTTAAACCTACAAACCATTCAGAATATTGGTTAATAACATATTCTGGATTTGTATAAAGCATAGGTAATACGAAAAATATGACCGCCCATAAAAGGCACGAAAAAATTAATGTTGGTTTCTTTTTAGAGAAAAAGAAAAAAGCGAGCCCCACAATTGGGTAAATTTTGATAAAAGTTCCTGCCATAATGATGGCTGCTGCCCAAAAGTCCTTTTTTTGTTCAATAAACACAAACGCCAACACAATACATGCTGCGACCGAAATGTTGAATTGCTGCATGGTTTGTGCTTCCATTAGTTCATAGAGTGAAAGCCAATAAATAAAACTTTTGTTTGACCAAGATATAGGCAATTGTTTAAGTGCATAAAACAAGAAGCAGGTATTGGCTGTTATCCAAAGTATAATGCCTAACCATTGCGGTAAAACGGCAAAAGGTGCGATAATCAGACTAAACAAAATACCGTAGTGATTAATGTCGTAATAAGCGTCGGGGTATGTATCGTAAAGTGGCAACTCTTGTATGGCGTGCCAAAAAACGTTTTCAAAGATTTTGTAATTGTTGTAGTAACCAATCAAATATTTTACTAACGCAAAAATAATGGCACTCAACAGCCAAATGGTCAATATACCTTTTTCTGACAGTAAAAAGCGTTTAGTAGAATTCCATGTGTTTTTTTTCATAGTTGTATTGAATTAAAAACAGCCCAACAACTTAATTGTCAGGCTGTTTTGTCGGAGTTAGGCGACTCGAACGCCCGACCTCTACGTCCCGAACGTAGCGCGCTACCAACTGCGCTAAACTCCGATTCGAAATGGGATTGCAAAATTAGAGATTTTTTCTAAATCAGCAAAGCTTTTTGATACGAAAAAATCATTTATCGTTTTTTATTTCAATGTAGAATAACAATCAAACCAAATTATATAAGGTGGCTTTTTGAACTTGTAACAGAATATTCTGTTTTCATCTTTGCTAAAATAAAGTTATCTTTGCAGGTTAAAGTAACTTTTAAAAAGAGTCATTTGTATTATGTGGAATATCTTTAAAAAAGAATTTAAATCGTTTTTTAATACCCCTACCGGCTATATTATAGTGGGATTGTTCCTATTTTCTATTTCTTTGTTTTTGTGGGTAATTCCGGGTGAATATAATGTTTTGGATAATGGTTATGCCAATTTGGACGGGCTTTTTTATATGGCTCCGTGGTTTTTCCTGTTTTTGTGTCCTGCCATTACAATGCGTTTGTTTGCCGAAGAAAAACAGCAGGGCACCATAGAATTATTACTTACACGTCCGATTAAACGTATCAATATTGTTTTGGGGAAATTTTTTGCCGGATGGGTATTGGTTGTGGTAGCATTGTTGCCAACATTAATATGGTATGTGTCTGTTAATTTTTTGGCAGAACCTTTTGGTAATGTTGATTCCGGAGCTTTTTGGGGTGCGTTTATCGGTTTAATATTACTGGCTGCAGTCTATACTTCTGTCGGTTTGTTTGCATCGTCAATTAGTTCAAATCAATTAGTGTCATTTGTATTGGCGGTGGTTGCATGTTTCACTCTTTTTTATGGTTTTGAATTGGTTGGCTCGTTGTTTTCAAATGGTGATACGGCTTATGCGGTGCAGTCTGTAGGTATCAATGCTCACTATAAATCTATGTGTAGAGGTGTTATTGATAGTCGCGATTTAGTATATATGATAGGAATTTCTGCATTGTTTATATTTTTGACTCAATGTTTTATTGCTCCCAAAAGAAAATGATTATGGTAAAAAAGAAGCCTTTGATTTTGATTACCAATGATGATGGAATTACATCAAAAGGAATTAGTGAATTAATAAAAATGGCGCGTCAGTTTGGTGATGTTGTAGTGGTAGCACCTGACGGACCTCGTTCTGCACAATCAAATGCGTTGACAGTGGACGCTCCGCTTTATTTTGAGAAATTACCCGACGATAATACAGGATCAGAACTCTACAAATGTTCGGGAACGCCTACAGATTGTGTAAAATTGGCTCTTAATCAAGTTTTTGATCGTAAACCCGATTTATTGTTAGCCGGCATTAATCATGGTTCCAATGCAGCGGTCAGTGTCATTTATTCGGGCACTATGGGTGCAGTATTTGAGGGATGTATCAATCGGATTCCTGCAATCGGATTGTCAATATGTGACCATCGGCAAGATGCAGATTTTTCGATGGCGATTCCTTATTTTTCGGCTATTGTGCGTAAATTTATGGAACATCCGTTGGAGGGTATTTGTTTGAATGTAAATGCGCCGATTGGCGAAATTAAGGGCGTAAAAGTGTGTCGTCAAACTAAAGGATATTGGGCAAAAGAATTTGAACCGCAAATATCTCCAAATGGTAACAAATATTTTTGGTTGACCGGTTATTTTGTGAATTTAGAACCTAATGACTCGCAAACTGATGAATGGGCATTGGCAAACGGTTTTATTTCCGTAGTGCCAACACATGTCGATATGACGGCATACAATGTCCTTAATGATTTAACGACTCAGGGATATGAAGAAATTTGATAGTTTTTGGTTAAGTATTAGCGCCGGATTGATTTTGCCGGTAATATTTGGATATATTTTTATGAAAACCTTTTATCATGGTAATTTACCCATCAGTGAAGTGATTCTGAATATGGGAAAAACTGCTTTGTTTACCAAATTGATTATAGTTTCATTGCTCCCAAATTTATTTGCCGTGTTTATTACTTATTCGATGGAAAGATGGAAAATGTGTCGTGGTTTTTTTGTAACTATTTTGTTATATCTCATCATTTCTTTGTTTTTCATTTAATGCGATGAAATATTTTATTATTGCCGGCGAAGCATCCGGAGATTTGCATGCTTCAAACTTGATGCGGGAGTTAAAAAGACGCGATAATGGTGCAGATTTTGCATTTTTAGGTGGTGATTTGATGGCAAAGGAAGGCGGTCGGCAAATTATACATTATCGTGATATGGCTTTTATGGGATTTATCAATGTCTTGCTGAATCTGAAAACTATTCGACGAAATATGTCCGAATGTCAAAAAGCCATTTGTCAATTTTGTCCGGACGTGGTCATTTTGGTGGATTATCCAAGTTTTAATTTACAGGTTGCAAAATTTGTAAAACGACAACTTACAATCCCTGTCTTCTATTATATTTCCCCTAAAATATGGGCTTGGAAAACGTTTCGCATCAAAGCTATCAAACGCTATATTGATGCGATGTTTACCATTTTACCGTTTGAAACCGATTTTTACGCTCATTACCACTATCCTGTAACTTATGTTGGCAATCCGACAAAAGAATCTGTAACAGAGTTTCTTCCAACAAAAACCAAGTTGTCTGATTTTATTGCGAATAATGCTTTGGACGATAAACCGATTGTTGCTTTGTTGGCAGGTAGCAGACGACAGGAAATTCGTGGTTGTTTGCCTAAGATGATGGAGGTTAGTCGTTATTTTCCCGATTTGCAGTTTGTAGTGGCAGGCGCACCAGGTATAGAAGAAGATTTTTATCATCAATTGTTGCCCAATGGTCAGTCGAAAATTGTATTTGGTGATACCTACAATTTGGTAGCAAATTCCTGTGCGGCTATTGTCAATTCAGGAACGGCTACGTTAGAAACGGCCATGCTTAAAACGCCGCAGGTGGTTGTTTATCAAGTTTTTGGCGGAATTATAACTTCTCTGCTAAAAAAAATGATAATAAAAACCGACTATATTTCATTGGTTAATCTCATTGCCGAAAAAGAAGTGGTACAGGAATTGGTAGCTCATAAGTTTACCGTTCGCAATATGACAAACGAATTGTCCAATATTCTTCAAAACCCTGCATATTGTCAAAAGATGTTGGAAGCCTACGATGAGATAGATCATCGGTTATTGCCATTGAAAGCAGCAGAAAATGCAGCTGCAGAAATAATCAACCGACTATCTTAAATTTTTAAAATCCATGCAACGTTTTCAGATTTATTAGCGTCAATAAAGTGAGTAACAAAGCAGACACATATTCTTTATCGGAAAAGATGTTGATAGAGCGCTGCATCAAAAATGATGCACAGGCTCAACGGCAGCTTTACGATAAGTATGCAAAACAAATGGTGGCTGTTTGTTTTCGTTATTGTGGCAATTATGAAACGGCACGCGACTTGATGCATGATGCTTTTGTAAAATTATTCAAAAACATTGCATCGTACACGGGTGAAGGTGTTTTTGAAGCATGGATGCGCAAAATTTTTGTCAATACATCGTTGGAATATTTGCGTAAAAATGATGTGCTGAAATATAGTGAAGATATAGATGATGCCGGATTTGTTTACGATGAAAATGCCTCAGCGGTAGAGCAAATATCCGAACAGGAAATTTTAAAGATTGTAGCTTCATTGCCTTACGGTTTTAGAACCGTATTCAACTTGTATGCCATAGAAGGTTATTCGCATGCCGAAATAGCTAAAGTGTTGAATATAAACGAAGTGTCATCGCGCTCACAATTTTCGAGAGCACGTGCCATATTACAGAAAAAAATTCTTCAATATAACAAATGAGTCAATCGTTGGAAGACATATTAAAAGCCAAACTTTATCAGGCAGAAATGGAATTGCCTGAAGGAGATTGGGACGAGATAGCCCAAAAAATGTCGTCCGAGAAACGAAAAAAACGGCTGCCAATTGTTTGGTGGACGGCTGCTGCTGTGTTTGTTGGTCTGTTGATTTCTGTTGGCGTGGTTACTTTCAATCATCAGACAAATACTCTGACTGCCGACTCGGAAACAAATGCGGATCAAATTGAAGAACCAAACTCTATACAAACCATTCCTACTGTTTTAAAGAAAGAAACGGCAGTTGTCATTGAAGATAAAGCTGTCATTTCTACGCATAAAAAAATGGCGTGTGTACTAAATCCTCAAACAGCACAAACCAAATCTTTTTCTGAAGATAATATCTCACAGAAAACGTCGTCTGTTACGGATGTTTCTGCCATTGATAATATCTCACAGAAAACGTTAGATGTGCAAAATGCTGAACCCATTGTTAATCAAGAAAATCAGTCATTAACGGAGGAAGTGTCGCCATCGACAAAAGAGAAAATATCGTCGGAAACTGAAGAAACCGATAAAAAACAAATTTCTGCAGAAGAAGCTGAGCAGATAATGAAAGAGATAGACAAATCGTTTGAAGAAACAACCTTAAAGGCAGAAAAAAGTTATACAGCATGGTCGTTAGGTGTTGCTTCATCATCGGCATTACTTAATAATATACAAGGCAAAACGGTTGCAGTTGCCAATCCTATTGGTGGCGGACCTATTGGGGTTACCCGCACACAGCGTACGGCACATTACGATATGCCTGTTACGGTAGGATTGTCTGTTGGCGTGGCTCTTATTCCGCGTCTGGATATTTTGACCGGTATCAATTATACTTATTTGAGTTCTAAGTTTTCTGATATCACTTCCGGCAATGACGGTTCAATAGAAGAAAAACAGCAATGTCATTATTTGGGTATTCCGTTAATGTTATCATACCGTTTTGTGGACAGAAAAATAGTAAAATGTTATACTTCTATCGGTGGAATGGGCGAAAAAGGTATTGTTCGTAATAATGAGATTTTTACTTACGATACGGAAAGTAATCTTATTGAAACAACACGCTCTCAAACTTCCATAGACGGAATGCAATGGTCGCTTACGGCAAATGTCGGTGTGGCACTGACGTTATATAAAGGGCTCAATATCTATTTTGAACCCGGTTTCACGTGGTATATTCCCAACTCCAAAAACCCACAGCCCGAAACCATGCGTACCAAAAATCCTTATAATTTGAGTTTGGCATTAGGCTTGCGTTTCAACTTCGAAAAAAACAAAAAGTAAAATCCACAAAGTCGGATTTGTTACTCCACAAAGAATTAATTCTGCCAAATTTCTTTTTGTACGGCTGAATTTTTTTAGTATCCAAAACAAGTTGTGTGTTCTTATCAAGAAAAAATGCGTAAAAAATGGCAGAAAAAAATGCCTTTAAGGTTTTTTTTTGATGTTGCTTATTGATTACGTTGATTTTTAAATAATTGCGCATTAACAAATTTTTGTAATTTAAGTTTTTTTATTTGGTTAAAGCGTATGTAGTGTATAATTTTGTAGTAATTTCTTTATGAATCGCATCCTATGTATTGAGAAATCTTTCTTAATCAACATAAATCAATACTTTTTTAAACCGATAAGAATTGTTACTTTTGTAAGTAAGAAGAAATGATTGTAGAATTATCACTTATGAAACGGA
>JAQUTW010000010.1 GCA_028694215.1 Paludibacteraceae bacterium
ATGGAGGCTGTTTATTTAAAATGAGGCTTGACTGAGGTTATTTTTGAATTTTTTTTGATATAAGCAGACATGAAACAAAAATTATTTTGTTTTATGGTTTTTGCGAGCCGGCGAGTTTTTTTTGGTGTTGCAATATGGTGTCTCTTGTGTGTTCGTGTATTTAGATTTTGGCTTAACCTTTTCGTCCAAAATCGGCAGGAATTTCACCCCACTTTTCTGTGTGCCATTTAAGAATTTTTGTGGTGTAAGTGTTGGCATTCAGCCAATGTTCGGCACGTTCTATCAATTCAAAAAGAGGTTCATTTTCGGTAGTGCGCACGAGTTTTGATTTGCATTTTCTTTGGCGAATCCATGCTTGTGCCGTTACGCTGTCGGAGTAAATGGGAAGCGACATATTTTGCTGTTTGAGCAGTGCAAGTCCGTGCACAATGGCCAAAAACTCACCGATATTGTTGGTTCCTCCTGCCAATGGTGCCATTCGGAAAGCTTCTTGCCCGGTGGCTGTCCATACGCCTCTGTATTCCATACGCCCGGGGTTGCCACTGCAAGCGGCATCAACCGACAGACTTTCCGGAATAGGTTTGACTTCGTTATCGTTAAACAGATTTAAGTTGAGCGGTTGCGGTTGTTGAGCCGCTTTTACCGTTTGCCAATAGTTTTTAGCAAAGGCCTCACGAGCCACATTTTCTGTCGGGAAGGATTTGTATTGCGCACCTTCGAATCCGTCTATTTGTTCTTTGCAAGTTTCCCATGTGTCGAAAATACCTTTTTTGCGACCGTTCCACACTACGTAAAATTTATTTTTTGGCATAACCACTCACTAATTCATTAACTTAATAATTCAGCTGCTTTGTATTTTTATAATTTTCAATTCCCTGTTTCAGAAAAGTTTCGTAAGTATCCACATTGGTTTCGTAAAATGTGGGTCCTGCCAAAATGCTTCCGTCTTTAGGATCGACAATGATATAGCATGGTTGAGAGTTCTCTTTGAACAAACTGTTTTGCAAAAACATATTTTTAGGTCCAAGTTTGGTCAATAATTCTCCTTTGTCGTTTTTTATCTGTAGATTTTCAGGTAATTCAATGATTTTGTCGTCTATATATAGGGCACACATTACAAAATTTTCATTCAGCAGTTGTTGTATGCGATTGTTCGACAATACTTTTTGTTCCACTTTCCGGCAATTGACACAACCGTGTCCCGTAAAGTCGAGGAAAAGCGGTTTGCCGCTACTTTTGGCGCACGCAAGGGCTTCGTCGTAATCGAAGTAACCATCAATTCCTGTTACCATTTCCAATTGGTCGGAAAAGGAGGCTTTGTCGCACAACGAAACGGCAGAATGATGTCCTCCTCCATCGTAAACAATCTCTTTAATGTTAAAATCCTGTGTACTCATTGGTGGCAACCAGCCCGATAAGGCGTTAAGTGGTGCACCCCACAATCCGGGAATCATATAAACCACAAATGCAAAATCGGCGATGACTAAGAAAAACTTAAACCATGATTTTTGCACCGGCTGTTCATCATCGAATGGGAATCGTAGTTTGCCGAGCAGATAACATCCTAAAAGTGCGAAAATAACAATCCACAATGAGAGGTAAACTTCACGATCTAAAATTCCCCAGTGGTAAGTTTGGTCGGGAACGCTGATAAACTTCAAAGCAAAAGCCAATTCTACGAATGCCAATGTAACTTTCAGCGTGTTCATCCAACCACCTGATTTTGGCAAGTTTTTGAGTAGATTCGGGAAGAAAGCAAAAAAAGTGAATGGCAAGGCAAAGGCCAATGAAAATCCCAACATTCCGATAATCGGTTTCAGAAAACCACCTCCGGCTGCGCCTAATGCCACGGCTCCTGCAATGGGCAGAGTGCATGAAAATGAAACCAACACCAGAGTCAAAGCCATAAAAAATGTGCCGAGGTATCCGGCTTTGCTTTCGTTTCCTGCCGATTTGTTTACCCACGATGATGGCAGCGAAATTTCGAAATAGCCAAACAATGATATGGCAAAAATAACGAAAATAATGGCGAATAAGAGATTTGGAATCCAGTGTGTACTGATAAAGTTGGCAAAACCTTGTCCAAAAATGGCAGATAATACAATGCCGATTAATAAATATACCAGCACAATGGAAATACCGTAAAAAATGGCTTGTTTTTTGCCTCCGTGTTTCATAAAAAAGGAAACCGTCATTGGAATCATCGGGAAAACGCATGGCGTAAGAACTCCAAGCAATCCGCCTCCGAAAGCCAAAAGGAAAAACAACCACAATGGTGTATCAGCTTCTTGTGTTGCTTCGTGTTTGGGTTGCTCCAATGGCTTTATGGCAATAACGTTCGCTTTCGGTTGGTCATTGGTGACTGCTGTACCGTCGAGTGTGACAGAAAAAATTTCGCGTACGGGAACGCAGCGACCTTCTATGCAGGCTTGTCCTTCGATAGTGCCGTTTATCACAAAACTGTCGGCATCTAAAATATTTATAATGCGTTTAAAATCAGCTTTATCTGTAAAAAAACGTTCTGTGTCATCAAATTCGGCATCGTAATGTTCGGTGTATTTTGGTTCAATGAAAAACTTTGATGTATCACTCAACGTATAGTGATCATTAGGTGTTAATGTAAAAATCAGCGGCAATGCAATGCCGTTTTGATATTGTGAATAGAAATGCCAATTTTTTTCAATGGTTGCCGAAAGTACCAACTCTGCTTGAGAATTTGGGAGTTGATTGATTCTGTATTGCCATGTTACCGGCTTTTCGTATTGTGCAAAGGCAAACAGCGGAAAGAAAAGACAAATAAAAAGTACCTGCTTTTTTGAAAAAAGTTGTTTCATAACTATAGATTTTTAAAGAATAACGGTTTTAATTGATTTTTAGTTTCTCCACCTGAATTATTTCATTAGTTGTTTCATCACTAAGGTATGCTACTATGCTGCAATTTTTTGGTACCCGGTCTGTGTCTTTAAACATAACGGAGTAGCGTTTAATTTCGGTAGCATCTTTTATTGATTGTCCGTTTAAAATACGTACGCCCCATGTAGAGTTGAGTGCAGTACGTAATACGTGCATGTGTACATATTGTAAATCTACGTCGCGGTTGTTTTGTTGCGGTTTAATAATGCTGTCCTCGGTCATCATTACTACCAATCGAAGCGGATTTGGATAATTTGCCAGCATGGTAACTTTCACATTTGTACACAGTTTCTGTTTGGTGTCGTCATAGAAATTGATAATTTGTAGGGCAGCAGATGCTTCGCTTGATTGAGTGGCAGCCATGTTTTCCCATTCATCTTTCAGATAGGTTTGTTCTCCTTTGCTGTTTTTAACTCTGTTTACCATACCGCTCGGAATACTGAAACGCGAAATTTGTCTTTGATTTCGTTGCCTGCTGTTGTTCTGAAATCGTATGAAAAATTACCTTGAGACGGTTCTGCATCCGATCCTGCATGAATACACATGCCTATGAGTCGACCATTGTAGTCGGTTATGAGTTTATTCATAACTTGGTGTCCTTTTGGGCAATTAGAACATAAATGCCCCGTAAAATCTTCCAACAAAATTTTGCGTTCGGTTTTGGCAGGTAGTGGCGGAAAATTTTTTAAGTCGCAGGCAACATCTTCGTAGTCGTCTTTGTAAAAATAGGGTTTTTCTATTACATCGCAGGTTATCAGCGAGATGAGCAACAGAGAAATGAGTATAATATTAATTCTTTTCATACCAATTTATTTAGAAAGTAGTTACAACCGTTAAACTTAAACCGTTGGACGCAGGAACTTCCCGACAAACACCGCCGCCACAATACTGAAAGGATACTTTTTTGATATCTATGTCAATATTATATCCGATAGCTTCGAATGTTAATGACTCAGATGTTGATTTGTTGCGTACGCCCACATCAAAATAGTGCGTTTTGCTGCCGGCAGGTGTGTCCCATGAAATGGTTTGACCATTCGTAATAATGCTTTTGTCCGTCAAATATAATTCCCAATCGGAGGCCAATAGAGAACCGGTTGCAAGAATGACAATAGCGGTCAGTGTAAATTTTTTCATAATTGAATATGTCTTGTTATATCCTATTGGACTCGTCGGGGTTAAAAATGTAAAAACATACAGCAAAGATACATAAAAAATGAAAAAACAAATAAACAAAGTGTTTTTTTTAGTGCGAAGATGCTTTTTTTTTGAAGGGTGAAAAAAATTGTTGGTTGATTAGACATTATCGCTGTTTATTTGACTAATTTGTATATCTTTGTTGCAATGAAAAAATTAGTAATATTTGATTTAGATGGAACACTCTTAAATTCCGTTGCCGACCTTGCCATTGCCACCAACTATGCGCTTGAACAACTTGGTTTTTGTAAACATGATATTAAAGAATACCGTTTTTTTGTTGGTAATGGCATAGATAAACTGTTTGAACGTGCTTTGCCGGAAGATGCGCGAACGTTGGAAAATATCCGCAGAGTGCGCGAATTATTTATTCCTTATTATAATGTACATAATACCGATTTGACGCGACCGTATGCAGGAATAGTAGAACTCTTGGAGCATTTGCAAGCGCAAAACATTTGCTTGGCAGTTGCATCAAACAAATATCAGGAAGCTACCCGTCAGTTGGTGGCGCATTTTTTTCCCTCTATACATTTTTCAGAAGTATGCGGTCAGCGCGAAGGTATTGCACGCAAACCCAATCCTGCCATTGTATATGGCATATTAAGTAAACTTGGCATTTCGGCATCTGATATATTGTATGTTGGCGATTCGGGTATAGATATGCAAACAGCCAAAAATGCCGGCGTTGATGCCATAGGTGTTACTTGGGGATTTCGCCCGCGAGCGGAACTGGAAGCATTTTCACCATTCCTAATAGCCGATTCTCCGGAAGATGTTCAACAACTTTTTTAATGATGTTCTGCTAATCGTTTCTCTGCCAATTGTTCATATTTGGTATTCTTGCGACCATAATTGGCATACGGGTAAATGGAAATTCCTCCGCGTGGTGTAAAAAGTCCTGTAACTTCAATGTATTTCGGATTCATTAGTGTAATCAAATCTTTCATAATGATATTGACACAATCTTCGTGAAAAGCACCGTGATTGCGGAAACTGAAAAGATATAGTTTCAGGCTTTTACTTTCTACCATTTTTATGTCAGGAATGTAGCTGATTTTTATTTCTGCAAAATCCGGTTGCCCTGTGATTGGGCAAAGGCTTGTAAATTCAGGACAGTTGAATTGTACCCAATAGTCGTTGTCGCAATGTTTGTTGTCGAAAGCTTCTAAAACTTCGGGTGCATAGTTTTGTTTGTAGGTGGTTTTGTTTCCAAGCAAACTTAATTGGTCTTTTAGTTCCATAAGTGTTTAAAAGATAAGAGGTTCTTTCTTTTGTGCGAGATAAAGTTCCAAGCCGTGTTTACGCAGTTTGCATGCCGGACATTTGCCGCAGCCGTCGCCCACTATGCCGTTGTAGCAAGTAAGGGTATTGTTGCGCACTAAATCAAAAATACCCAAATCGTCTGCCAAAGCCCATATTTGGCATTTGTCGCGGTGCATAAGCGGTGTGTAGATAACAAAATCTTCATCCATTGCAAGGTTGAGAGTTTTGTTGAGTGACTTAATGAAATTTTCACGACAGTCGGGATAACCGCTGAAATCGGTTTGTGAAACGCCTGTAATGATATGTTTTATGCCTAACTCGTGGGCATAAGCAGCTGCGATGCTTAGAAAGAACAAATTACGTCCGGGAACAAAGGAGTTTGGAAGTTTGTTTTCAGGAATTTCAGTATCTACAGTTATAGAATTGTCTGTTAGTGAATTGCGATTTAATTCGTGAAGAAATGGCACTTCAATAAGTCTGAAATCAATTTCCGCATCAGCAGCTATTTTGCGTGCAATGTCTGTTTCAAGGTGGTGGCGTTGACCATAAGAGAAACAGATGGCATAAACTTTGGCAAATATGGCTTTTGCCCAAAACAGACAGGTAGTGGAGTCTTGACCTCCACTGAAAACAACTAATGCAGGTTCGTCAATATTCATAATAGTAAAAAAATGTGTTAAACATTGTGTATCTTAAGAGGATTGTATGAAATATCTTGGTCGTAGGTATCGCAATTTTCCATTTTTTTGATGGCTTTCACAACCCTTATGGTAACAGGCAAAACAATGATTTCGTAAAGAGATTTTAAACAGATTTGTACTGCCATAAGTTGGAGAAGTTCAGGTGCTGCTATAATGCCTCCAAATGCTATGGGGAAGAAAATGATAGAATCGGCTGTCTCGCCGACAATAGTACTTAAAATAGCACGTAAGGAGAAATTTTTTCCGGCATGTGCTATCTTCATTTTGCTCATTACAAATGCGTTGAGAAAAGAGCCAACTAAAAAAGCTGTGAGTGAGGCAAGTACGATGCGTGGTGTCATACCAAATACAAAATTGAAACCTTCTGCCCCTTGCCAATAATCAGCAGCGGGCATCAGAACTGCGATTTGCCCCATTATCATGACGAAAAAATTCATGGCAAAACCGCTCCAGATAATAAGGCGGGCTTTTCCATAACCCCAAACTTCGGCAATACAGTCGTTGATGATGTACGAAATAGGAAACACCAGCAAGCCCGCTGTCATTGGAATGCCAAACAACGTGATTACTTTTGTTTCGAGAAGATTTGCTGTAATAAGACAAACATTAAATAAAATGCCCAACAGCATGAAAGGCACGGATACCTGTTGTTTCATATTCTTGTTTTTTACGTGGTTGACCAAGCACACGACCCGTCTGTTTTGTTTCAGACAAAGGCACTCTTAAATTTTTGAACTGCAAAGGTACACAAAAAGCCGGAAAAGTAAAAAGCCGGAAATAAGTTTTTCTCTAAAAAACGATAATGGGATTTGTTTCTCCAAAAAAAGCAGTAATTTTGTAATTTATTTAACTGAAAAGAAGTTATGATGGAAACTCAACGGCGAAAATTGTTGCAAATTATTCACGGACACTATTGATTCGTGATAAAAGCGTGTGTAGAAAAACTGTTTTCCTAAATTACTTTAACTATAAAATAATACAAGAATATGAACTTTATTGATGAAATTAAATGGCGTGGCATGCTCCACGATATGATGCCCGGAACAGAAGAACAACTTGCCAAAGAGATGACGACAGCTTATTTGGGTATAGATCCGACGGCAGACAGCTTACATATAGGTCATTTGTGTGGCGTGATGATGTTGTGGCATTTTCAACGTTGCGGGCACAAACCCATTGCATTGATTGGCGGTGCTACAGGTATGATAGGTGATCCTTCGGGTAAATCGGCAGAACGCAATTTGCTTGACGAAGAGACGCTGCGACATAATCAGGCGTGTATTAAAAAACAACTTGAGAAATTCCTCGATTTTCACAGCGATGCTCCCAATGCTGCCGAAATGGTAAATAACTACGATTGGATGAAAGATTTCACATTTCTCGATTTTGCCCGTAATGTCGGTAAACTGATTACTGTTAATTATATGATGGCAAAAGATTCGGTAAAGAAACGCTTAAACGGTGAATATTCGAACGGAATGAGTTTTACCGAGTTTACTTATCAATTATTACAAGGTTATGATTTTGCTCATTTGAACGAGACAAAAAATTGCAAATTGCAAATGGGCGGTAGTGACCAATGGGGAAATATTACCACAGGAACCGAATTGATTCGTCGTATGAACGGAGGCGAAGCTTATGCGTTGACTTGTCCGCTGATAACAAAAGCAGACGGTGGAAAATTCGGCAAAACCGAGAGCGGCAATATTTGGCTTGATAAACGTTATACTTCGCCGTATAAATTTTATCAGTTCTGGTTGAATGTAGGTGATGAAGATGCGGCAAAATACATCAAAATCTTTACGTCTATCGAACAAAAAGAGTGTGAGGCGTTGATAGCAGAACATGCACAGGCACCACATTTGCGTCTGTTGCAAAAACGCTTGGCGAAAGAAGTGACCATCATGGTTCATTCTGAGGCCGATTATAATGCAGCGGTAGAAGCATCTGATATTTTATTTGGAAACGCTACGGCAGAAACCCTTCATAAAATAGATGAAGAAACATTGTTGGCTGTGTTTGAGGGAGTGCCTCAATTTCAGATTGATAAAACCGAACTTGAAGCAGGTATTCGACCGTTGGATTTATTAGCAGAAAAAACACAAATATTTTCATCAAAAGGCGAAGCACGCAAAATGATACAATCCAACGGATTTAGCATGAACAAGGAGAAGCTTACAGACACGGAAACACCAATTGATACTCGTTCATTACTTAACGGCAAATATATTTTGTTTCAAAAAGGCAAAAAAAATTATTACTTGGTAGTAATGAAATAAATTGTAAATTTTATTCTCTTGTCACCTCGAAACGCTGTTTTTGAGGTGATTTTTTTTATTGTTCTGTTGGTGTGTAAAATATTGATATGAATTAGAGAAAAAAATCCGTAATTTATTTGGATTATTACGGAAAAATAGCGACCTTTACCCGCTCAAACAGAATTATTAGTTTTACCTAACGCTATGAAAAAAGAAATAAAATTTAGCTTGGTTTATCGCGATATGTGGCAATCGTCGGGAAAATATGTGCCACGTAAAGATCAGTTGGCAAAGATTGCTCCCGTAATTATAGACATGGGGTGTTTCGCTCGTGTTGAAACAAACGGAGGCGCTTCCGAACAAGTAAATTTGCTTTACGGAGAAAATCCGAATTTGGCGGTGCGTACGTTTACAAAACCGTTCAATGAGGTAGGCATACAAACTCACATGCTTGACCGTGGCTTGAATGGTTTGCGTATGAATCCTGTCCCTGCCGATGTTCGTGAATTGATGTACAAAGTAAAAAAAGCGCAGGGAACCGATATTACACGTATTTTTTGCGGTTTGAATGATGTACGCAATATAGCTCCTTCTATCAAATGGGCGAAACAGGCCGGCATGATAGCTCAGGCAACCATGTGTATTACTTATTCTCCTGTTCACACTGCCGAATATTATATCAAAATGGCAGAACAGTTGATTGCCGAAGGTGCTCAGGAAATTTGTTTGAAAGATATGGCAGGCATAGGTCGTCCAACTATTTTAGGCGAAATTGTAAAATCCATAAAAACCAATCACCCCGATATTATTGTTCAATATCATGGACACACGGGACCCGGATTTTCGGTCGCTTCTATGCTGGAAGTAGCCAAAGCCGGTGGCGATATTTTTGATGTCGCTATGGAACCGCTCTCTTGGGGAATGGTTCATCCTGATGTAATCACCATTCAGGCTATGTTTAAAGCTGCAGGATTTACAGTTCCGGAAATAAATATGAAAGCCTATATGGAAGCTCGCCGATTGACGCAGAGTTTTATAGACGATTTTTTGGGTTATTTCATCGATCCGCGTAATCGTTTCATGACTTCGTTGCTTGTTGGATGTGGACTTCCCGGCGGTATGATGGGTTCGTTAATGGCTGATTTGAAAGGAGTTCATGCTGCCATTAACAGTAATTTGAAAGCACAGGGAAAAGCCGAGTTGAGCGAAGATGAATTATTGGTAGAATTATTTGATGAAGTAAAATATATTTGGCCTAAATTGGGTAATCCACCATTGGTAACGCCTTTCAGTCAGTATGTTAAGAATGTGGCATTGATGAATGTCTTTGCCATGAGCAAAGGACAGGAACGTTTTACCATGATTGACCCTAATACGTGGGATATGATTTTAGGGAAAGCCGGTAAATTACCGGGAACGCTCGCTCCGGAAATTATTGAACTTGCCAAATCAAAAGGCTTTGAATTTTTCGACGGTAATCCGCAGAATAACTATCCGAATGTTTTGCCAAAATATATCAAAGAAATGGAAGAACTTGGCTGGGAACGTGGTCAGGACGATGAAGAATTGTTTGAATTTGCCATGCACGATAAACAATATCGCGAGTTTAAATCCGGCGAAGCCAAAAAACGTTTCAATGCCGAATTGGAACAAAAAATGGCAGCCAAACTACAAGCTTCGGGAGGCAGCGTGAAAGTTCCCGATTTTCGTCAATTACGCCATCCTAACGCAGAACCAGTTGTTGCTCCTGTTGGCGGACGTGTGATGTGGGAATTTGATTATCAGGAAAAATCTATCAAGCCGATTCCCGGAACAGCCTACAAAACCGGTGATATGTTGTGTGCCATACAAACCAACGGACGTGGCTTGGAGATAGTAAACGCTCTGTTCGACGGTAAAATAGTAGAGTCTGTAGAACAAGGATTCGTAGCACAAAAAGGTGATATTATTGCTTATATAGAAAAATAAAAAAAATGATAAAAATCCGTACCAAAAAACTATTTTGGTACGGATTTTGCATATAATTATGGTTACTTTACATCAAGCATTGCCTACAGATAAAAATTTATCGCAGATAATTAATTTATACGAATCCGCTTTCCCTTGGTGCGAAAGACGCGCAACCTCCGATTTTGTAATTTGCTTGACGGAAGTAAAAGAATTTTCCTGTTTTTCCGTTATGTATGAAAATGCTTTTGCAGGATTTATTACTGTTTGGGACTTGAACGACTTTTTTTATATCGAACATTTTGCTATTTCTGAAAATTTGCGTGGCAAAAAAATAGGTAGTGTCGTATTGAAACAAATATTGTCGGATTTGCGGAAACCTGTTATTTTAGAGGTCGAACCACCGACAGATGTTCAAAGTAACCGAAGAATTGATTTTTATGAGAAAAATGGTTTCCTGATGGATAATCATTTGTACAGACAACCATCGTATCATGGCGATGAAGCAATGATTCCGCTCCGGCTGATGGAATTTGGCGGAACTTTATTGTCAACGCGTTTTGAACATATTAAAAAGATGATTTATTTACGTATTTATAATGTAATTAATTGATTATGAAGCAGCTTTTAATTAATGTTTTATTGGCGATTTTCCCTTCTGTAGTGTTGGCTCAATTTAATGATGCGAAAATGTATCAGGCCTATCTGAAAAAAGATATGAATGTTTGGCAACAGGCACTGAATGAAGCCTGTGCCATTGCTAAACCAACTATTAGTCAGATAGAAAAAATTGTGAATTATGAGTATGGCTATATTGCTGCTCGTTTGGATGAAAAGAAAAAAGATGAGGCACGACGTGTGATGGAACAAATGGAAGCGCATGTAAAATTGTTGGAAACACATAACTTCGATGGTGCAATGATTGCTATTTATAGGTCGGCATTGTGTGCTTACGAATACAAAATAAGTACGTGGCCAAGTCTTTCTGTGGCAATGAAAAGCATTGAATTTGTGGACAAAGCCATGGAGTTGGCACCAGGGAATCCTATGGTTGTAAGTCTTAAGGGTAATGTTGATTTTTATCGTCCGGGTATTGTCGGAGGGTCAAAAAAGCGTGCGCTGTTCAATTTTGAAAAAGCAGTAAAACTTTTTGAAGAAAAAAATCAAACGGTTAATAATTGGAATTATATTGCTACTGTATTGGCGATGGCGCAGGCTTACGAAAGAATAGGCGAAAAAGAGAAAGCAATTTTAACATGTGAGAAGATATTGAAGGCGGCACCTAATTTTACGTATGTAAAAGAAGTGTATTATCCAAAATTGAAAAAGGAATAATAAATTTTCCATATTGTATTTGATGAGTAAGAAAAATAGGTTTTTTCTTACTCGTTTTTATTTTTTTACCGGACAGCAATAATAATTTTATTACTTGACTATACACCGGCTGTCCGGTAAAATGTGTACTTTTGCCCATATCTTTTCGTTGTTTGGTGGTACATACAAAGGAAAGAAAAAAGGCTGAATTCCAAACAAGGAGTTCAGCCTAAATTTTTATTGTAAAAAAGTTTTACCGGACAGCAATATTTTTTTATAGTACTTTTGCCACACAAATACTTTTATGTTTAACTAAATTTTTTAAGATTATGAAAATTTCAAACAAGATGGCTGCCGAGTTTCTTGGCACGTTCTGGTTAGTTTTAGGCGGTTGTGGAACTGCAATTTTTGCCGGTGGAACAGTTGGTTTTTTGGGTGTTGCAATTGCTTTTGGTCTTACGGTTGTAACAATGGCTTATGGCATTGGTCATATTTCCGGTGCACATTTGAATCCTGCCGTATCGTTTGGCGTTTGGGTAAATGGTCGTATGTCGGCAAAAGAAATGTGCTGCTATTGGGTTGCTCAAATTTTAGGTGGAATAGCTGCCGCAGCCGTATTGTATGGGGTGGCTCGGGCTGCCAATATGGAAATAGGAACATTTGCTGCTAACGGTTATGGCTCAGAGTTCTTTGGTAATGCTGCCGGTTATTTAAATATTAGTTGCGGTGGGGCTTTTGCTATCGAAGCAGTTTTGACGTTTGTGTTTTTAATGGTAATTCTTGGATCTACCGATGAACGTGCAAATGGTAAATTTGCAGGCTTGGCTATTGGCTTGACTTTGACATTGATTCACCTTATCAGCATTCCGTTGACAAATACATCTGTCAATCCGGCACGTTCTATTTCGCAGGCTATTTTTGCAGAGAACTCGTTGGCTTTGCCACAATTGTGGTTGTTTATTGTTGCTCCCCTTGTAGGCGCAGGCTTGGCAGGTTTGGCGTATAAGTTTCTTGTAAGTGATTGTTGCAAATGCTGCAAAAAATGATATACTTTTTTAAAGTAAACGTATAAAAATCTTTCCAATAATTAGGGGAGATTTTTTTATGCACATTTGTACATACTGCCGGGTAGTGCTTTTATTAAGCCTTTAAATTCCAATTGAACTAAAAGTGCCAGTAATTTTTGAAGCGAAATATCGGTTTCTTTTGCAAGAATGTTAATGTAAATGGTGCCGGCTTTATTGATTGTTTCAATGATTTTTTGTTCGTCAGGGTTTAGCTCGTTGAACAAAATTTGCTGTTGCGGTTTGTTTTGTGCGACGTCCCAACCCATAAAATCGATTAAATCTTTCCCACAGGTAATAAGTGCCGCCCGATTGGTGCGTATAAGTTGGTTGCATCCTTCAGAATAGATATCGGAAACTTTCCCCGGAAATGCAAATACATCGCGATTGTAGTCATTGGCGATTTGTGCTGTAATTAATGAACCGCCTCGTTTGGGTGATTCGATAATAATGACAGCATCACACAAACCGGCAACAATCCGATTACGTTCTACAAAATTGGGTGCATCAGGATTGGTTTCACTAAGATATTCTGTTATAACTGCTCCATTTGCTACCATTTTTTTTGCTATGGAAGTATGGGCAGAAGGATAAATTCTATCTAATCCGTGTGCTACTACGCCAATAGTTGGTATCTGATTTTCTAAGGCACTTTTGTGCGCACAAATATCTGTACCATAAGCCAATCCACTTACAATGGTAATATGTTGTTGCGTTTCTGCTAATGTTTGAACCAATTCGTGGCAAATATCTTTTCCATATGGTGTAATTTTGCGTGTGCCGACAATAGCCACAAAATGTCCGGAATTGAAATCGCAGTTGCCTGTAGAGTAGAGCAAAATCGGAGCATCATCACATTCTTTTAAACGATAGGGGTAACTGGCGTCCGCAAAATAATGGGTCTTGATATGATGTTTTTGGATAAACTCTATTTCTTTGTCGGCTCTTTTTAACACTTGTTGTGTGGAAATTTCGGCAGCCAATACTTCTCCAATTCCGGGAACTTTTTTCAATATATCTTTTTTTTCGCAAAAGATGGCTTCTACACTTCCTAAGTATGAAATGAGTTTGCGTGCATTGACGGGACCGATGCCTTTGATTAAAGTAAGACCTATCTGGTAACGTAGCAAGTCATTCATGCTTTTTGTAAGTTATAATGATAAAAAAGGTAATGGCAGTAATTGCGCCCAAAGTGTTTGCTAAAATATCTGTCCATGAAGGCGTTCTGTCATGAGTAAAAATTTGAAGAATTTCCATTAAGATTCCAAAACCGACAGGATAAATTAATGGTATTGCAAAATCTTTCAATGGCTTTGGACGATTGTGTATTTTTCGTTCTGCAAAGAGGCAGATAGCAAGAAAAAAATAGGCAATAAAATGTTCGACTTTGTCAAAATTATGTATGTTCGGTATTTTAGGCAGCGCGCTTCCCGGTAGAATGGAAAGTATGAAAATGAGTACACTACACCCGATAGTTTTGTAATATTGACGCAGTTTTTGTATTTGGCATTTCATAGTACAAAAATAATTTATTTCGTGCAGATAACCAACAAAGGTCATTCTTTTTTTTGAAAGAATGACCTTTGTCATAATTGTGGTTGAGCAGTTTATTTACATTTGCAACCGCATTTTGATACTTTTGGACCAGCAGCAACTAATTTTTTTCCTGCTGCATTACCTTCATATTTTGCAAAGTTTTTGATAAAACGTCCTGCCAAATCTTTTGCTTTTTCTTCCCATTCTTTTGGATCGGTGTAAGTGTCGCGCGGATCAAGAATTTTTGGGTCAACTCCGGGAAGTTCTGTTGGAACTTCAAAGTTGAAGTAAGCGATTTTCTTTGTTGGAGCAGTTTTAATAGAACCATCAAGAATGGCATCAATAATACCGCGTGTATCTTTAATGGAAATACGTTTTCCTGTTCCATTCCAACCGGTGTTTACCAAATAAGCTTTTGCTCCGCTTTTTTCCATACGTTTTACCAATTCTTCGGCATATTTGGTTGGATGAAGTTCCAAAAATGCTTGTCCGAAGCAAGCCGAGAAGGTAGGAGTCGGTTCCGTAATCCCACGTTCTGTTCCTGCCAATTTGGCGGTAAATCCGCTTAAGAAATAGTATTTTGTCTGTTCCGGAGTTAAGATGGAAACAGGAGGTAACACACCAAATGCGTCAGCCGACAAGAAAATAACGTTTTGAGCTGCAGGTGCGTGACTGATTGGTTTTACAATATTATTGATGTGATAAATAGGATAAGAAACACGTGTATTTTCCGTGACGCTATTATCGTCGAAATCAATTTTTCCTTTGTCGTCCACAGTAACGTTTTCCAATAAAGCGTCACGTTTGATGGCGTTGTAAATATCAGGTTCGCTATCTTTGTCAAGTTTGATAACTTTTGCATAGCAGCCACCTTCAAAGTTAAATACGCCGTCGTCGTCCCAACCGTGTTCGTCATCACCAATTAATTGGCGTTTTGGATCGGTTGAAAGAGTCGTCTTTCCTGTTCCGGACAGTCCGAAGAAAATGGCAGTTTCGCCTTTGGCGTTGGTGTTGGCAGAGCAGTGCATGGAAGCAATGCCTTTCAATGGTAAATAGTAGTTCATCATAGAGAACATACCTTTTTTCATTTCACCACCGTACCATGTATTGATAATAACTTGTTCGCGACTTGTAAGGTTGAATACAACGGCTGTTTCAGAATTCAAGCCAAGTTCTTTGTAGTTTTCAACTTTTGCTTTAGAAGCGTTGTAAATAACAAAATCAGGTTCAAAACTTGCCAATTCTTCTTCGGTAGGGCGAATGAACATGTTTTTAACGAAATGTGCTTGCCATGAAACTTCCATAATGAAACGAACAGCCATACGTGTATTGGCGTTTGCTCCGCAAAAAGCATCTACAATGTAAAGTTTTTTGTTTGACAACTCTTTTTGAGCAATGGTTTTCAATACATTCCAAGCTGCCGGAGTAGCCGGTTTGTTATCGTTTTTATATTCATCGGAAGTCCACCAAACAGTATTTTTCGATGTTTCGTCGTACACAATGAATTTGTCTTTAGGAGAACGACCGGTATAAACGCCGGTCATTACATTTACAGCACCAAGTTCGGTAACTTGACCTTTTTCGAAACCCTCTAAACCGGGTTTTGTTTCTTCTGCAAACAATACTTCAAAAGAAGGATTGTGAAGCACTTCCGTCGTTCCGGTAATGCCATACTTGCTTAAATCTAAATTTGCCATAAGTAAGATGTTTTTAAAAGATTATTTTTATTCTATTTTGCATTCTAATTGTTGCGACAAAAATACAATAAATAATTTATTTAATGAAAGAATTAAGGAAAAATTTCTTTAATTAAATGATATATTTTATAAGTTACTGAAAATTAGCGCAATTTAATTTGTTTTTTTGATTGTACATAATATAATAGTATGTGTTATTAAACATATTTTTTCTTTCTTATAAGATTAAATAAAGATGTACCTTTAGTACACTGGTTTTGAAATTTTATTCACTAACTCTTTATTATTATGGAAAAGAAAATTACTGTTTTTGGCGTTATTGGCGAAGGATTCGTCATCGGTATGAAAAATGCGCTTTCGCTTTTGGGCGCTATCGTTTTGTACGTGCTCACTATTTGGGTTCCTTATATTAACGTAGGAACTACTATTGCCATGTGCACTATCCCAATTGAATTGGCCAAGGGCAATGTTATTTCACCATTATTTATTTTCAAAGGTCAATATCGTCGTTACATTGGCGAGTTTTTCACGCTTTATGGTATGATGTTTATGGCCCTTATTCCTGCATTGTTATTTTTAATCGTTCCGGGAATTGTTGTAGCACTTGGCTGGTCTTTGGCTCTTTATCTTTTGCTTGACAAAGGTATTGCCCCTGGTGAAGCAATGGTAAAAAGTAATAAAGCCACTTATGGTTATAAATGGACTATTTTTGGAGTAAGTATTGTTGTCGGTTTAGCTGTTGGTCTTGTAGGAGGCGCTTGTTATTTGATTGACGAAACATTTGGTATCATTATGAATGTTATCATTTCATTGGTTGTAGGTTTTGGACTTTTAGGTTGCGATGCTGTTATTTATAGAGACTTGACGGCAGACGAACCATCGGTTGATGTGCTTGAAGAAACGGTTATAGAAACGAACGTTGATGAAGGAGAAAAAGATGCATAATTTTTATAAATAGCTGATTACTAATGGAGTCGCTGTTTGGCGACTCTTTTTGTTGGGTAAATATTGGCTTCTATAACTTTTTCCGTATCTTTGCAAAAATAACCGTATTTTTATGAAAAAACTTTTTTTACTTGATGCTTACGCTTTGATTTATAGAGCTTACTACGCATTTTTACGCATGCCACGTACCAACTCAAAAGGATTCAATACCGGAGCAATTTTTGGTTTTGTGAATACACTCGAAGATGTGCTAAAACGTGAACAACCCACACATATTGCGGTAGTTTTCGACCCATCAGGACCAACATTTCGGCACGAGGCATACGCTGCTTACAAGGCTCAACGCGAAGAAACGCCTGAAGATATTCGTAAAGCCATTCCAATAATCAAACAGATAGTGGAGGCTTACCGTATTCCGGTGATTCAAGTCGCCGGTTTTGAGGCTGACGATGTGATTGGTACATTGGCAAAAAAAGCAGAAAAAGTTGGTTATGAGGTGTTTATGATGACGCCAGACAAAGATTATGGGCAATTGGTGTCGGAGCATATTTTTATCTACAAACCTCGTTTTGGTGGCAATGGATTTGATACGCTCGGCACACCGGAAATCTTGGCAAAATGGGGATTAAACAATGTAAATCAGGTAATTGATTTGCTTGGTCTAATGGGTGATGCTTCTGATAACATTCCCGGCTGTCCGGGTGTTGGCGAAAAAACGGCAGTGAAATTATTGAACGAATTTGAAAGTATTGATAATTTGCTCAAAAATACGGATAAGTTGAAAGGTGCATTAAAACAGAAAGTGGAAGAAAACAGTGAAAAAATTGAGTTTTCACGTTTCTTGGCAACCATCAAAACAGATGTACCTGTAGAATTGGACGAGGATAATTTACTGAAAGAAGAACCTGATAGAGAGCAGCTTGTGAGTTTGTTTACAGAGTTGGAATTTAAAGGTTTTATTAATCGTTTGTTGGGTAATGAAGTTACGGCTGCTCCGAAAATTCCGAAAAAGAAAGATGATTTGCAAACCAGCTTGTTTGATGAGTCGCCTGAAGTAATAGCTGCGGTAGAATCTACTGAGAGCACTATTGTGATTGACAAAAGTTTGGAGAGTGTTGCGACAGTTGCACATCTTTATAAAACAGTGCAGACATCAACTGAAATTGCCGAGTTGATTACTTTGTTGTCGGAGCAGCAGCAAATCTGTTTCGATACGGAAACTACTTCGGTTGATGTGTTTGAAGCCAAATTGGTAGGAATGTCGTTTGCTGTTAAAGAGCAAGAGGCTTTTTATGTGCCTGTTCCCGAAAATGATTCGGAAGCGCAGGTGCTGGTAAATGAATTTAAACCTGTTTTTGAAAATGATAAGATTGGCAAAGTCGGGCAAAATATCAAGTTCGACTTATTGATGTTGAATAATTACGGTGTGTGTGTGCGTGGTGCGTTATTTGACACGATGATTGCACATTATCTGCTTAATCCCGAATTGCGTCACGGAATGGATTATTTGGCAGAAATTTTATTGAAATATAAAACCATACATATCGAAGAGTTGATTGGTGCGAAAGGAAAAAATCAATTGACAATGCGTCAGGTTCCGCTTGAAACAATCTCTGAATATGCAGCCGAAGATGCAGATGTTACATTACAACTAAAAAATGTATTGGAAAAACAATTGTCTGAAAATCAGTTGAATAATCTTTTTTATAATATTGAAATGCCATTGGTGCGTGTGTTGGCTCAAATGGAGCGTAATGGCGTGTTGATAGACGATTTTGCGTTGGCGCAATCGTCGCAGGTGCTCACAAGCGAGATGCTCAAAATAGAACATAAGATTCAGAAAACTGCCGGTGAAAATGTGAATATCAGTTCTCCAAAACAGATAGGAGAATTGTTGTTTGATCGTTTAAAAGTGGTAGAGAAAGCCAAGAAAACGAAAACAGGACAGTATGTTACCGACGAAGATACGTTGGAAACATTGCGAAGCAAGCATCCTGTTGTTGGTCAAATATTGGAATATCGCGGATTGAAGAAGTTGCTCAGTACATATATTGATGCTTTGCCAAAACTGATAAATAGGAAAACGGGGAAAGTTCATACGTCATTTAACCAGACAGTTACGGCAACAGGACGTTTGAGCTCGAGCAACCCGAATTTACAAAATATACCTATTCGAGACGAGCAAGGGAAGGAGATACGCAAGGCATTTATTGCCGAACCGGATTGCGTGTTTGTCAGTGCCGATTATTCGCAAGTAGAATTACGTATTATGGCACACTTGAGTGGTGATGAAAATATGTTGGCTGCTTTTCGTGCCGACAATGATATACATGCGGCTACCGCTGCAACTATTTTTCATGTTCCTATCGACGATGTAACTTCCGATATGCGGCGTAAAGCAAAAACTGCCAATTTTGGTATTATCTACGGCATTTCCGTTTTTGGTTTATCCGAACGACTGACCATTCCGCGCTCTGAAGCCAAAGAACTAATTGACGGTTATTTTGCAACCTTTCCACAAGTGAAAATTTATATGGATAGTTGCATTGCCAAAGCACGCGAAACCGGCTATGTAGAAACATTACTCCATCGCAAGCGCTACTTACCCGATATCACATCTCACAACGCCAACGTACGCGGATTTGCCGAGCGCAATGCTATCAATGCGCCTATTCAGGGCAGTGCCGCCGACATCATTAAAATAGCGATGGTGCGTATAGCCAAGCGTATAGCAGCTGAGAAATTGCAAACGCAAATGATTTTGCAAGTGCATGATGAGTTGAACTTCAATGTGCCTAAAAACGAATTAGAGCAGGTAAAAATCATTATAAAAACCGAAATGGAAGGGGCTTTCCAATTGGCAATCCCACTCAAAGTGGATATTGGAGTAGGCAACAATTGGTTGGAAGCACATTAAAAAACAAATAAAAAAGTACAAATATGGGCAATACTCTCATTGATAATTCCTCTATCGAACTTTCGATGTGTCAAACATTAAAAACTTGTTTGACTGATAAAGAAATAACAACAGTAAAAATAGCCACGGGCTATTGGGATTTGCCAGGAATGGCTCTGATTATAGATGAATTGCGACAGTTCTTGGAACGCAACGATACCAAATTGCAGTTGCTTATCGGTAAGGACCCCAACGTGTTTATCAATTTGCAGAAGCAGCCAAAATACAAGGGTAGTAACTTCCCCGATGATTTTATAAAAACCGACATTCATACATTGGAACTGAAAGAAGAATTTCAGCAGGTAGTAGATTTATTGCTTAATTATTGCGATGATACCGAACAATCGAAAATTGAAATTCACATCTTCCGCAAAAATGAGCAAGACGAAACGCAGTTTTTACATTCAAAATGTTATATATTTAATGGAAAAAACGAGGCCTTTGGAATTATTGGCAGCAGTAATTTTACACAAAAAGGCTTAGAAGGAAATGCCGAACTGAATTATTTGGAAGCTACCTCTCATATTGTAAAATTTGGAGTAAGTGGGAATATAAAGGGACATATCGGCTGGTTTGCTGAGAAATGGAAACTCTCACAACCTTGGAATGGCGTGTTTTTAGAGCAGATTCTCAAACTTTCACCCATTGGCAAGGAAGCACTGAAAAAACAAAAAGAAATATCACCTTACGATTTGTATATCAAATATTTGCAAACTCAATTCGGCGATATGGTAAATGAAAGTTTGGATGGTGTGCTAAAATCCTATTTGCCACGTGCCTACGATTCATACCAATATCAACTTGATGCCGTAAAACAATGCTTCAGCATTATGAAAACCTATGGTGGCTTTATGTTGGCAGATGTAGTAGGTTTGGGAAAAACGGTTGTGGGACTACTTTTAGTGAAACGTTTTATCGAAGAATCTCACCAACTTGGTCGTGAAGCTAACGTGTTGATTGTTACACCACCAGCCATAAAAACTGCGTGGGTAAATACAATAGCTGATTTTGACAAGGACAAAAAGAATACGATAGCCGAAAAAATTGATTTTATTACAACCGGAAGTATTGGTAATTTAATGGATGAAGATGACGATATTGATGAAGATGGTGATACTTTCGATAGCGACTTCACTGCCTATAATTATGGACTGATTATTGTTGATGAAAGTCATAATTTTCGCAATAGCACTACACAAAAATATAAAGACCTCAATACATTAATTGACAATATTACCTTAAATAAAGGTGTGGAGCCGTATATCGGTTTGTTGTCGGCAACACCACAAAACAATGCACCACAAGATCTTAAAAATCAAATTTATCTATTTCAACGCGAACCTGACCACAGCAATATTTCGGGTATAACAGATGGTAAATTAGATTCCTTCTTTACCAAGATGCAACGGATTTACGATAGTAATAAATCTATAAGTAATAGCGAACAAGGGAAAAAAGAATTAAAACGTGTTTCGGACGAGATTCGAGAAAAAGTACTCAATTATATTTTGGTTCGCCGTACACGGACAGATATTATTAAACACTATCCTACCGATAACAACAGTTTACATTTCCCTGACGTAAAAGGTCCAAAGAGATTGGAATATCAAATGGATAACGAAATGGCACAACTATTTTCCGATACCATTGATGCCATTAATCCGACCAATATTGTTTCCAAAGATAACTCTTTGGGTTATTTCCGTTATTGTGCCATTCAATATTTTGTAGATAAGGAAAATACAAAACTATACGAAAAACGCAATTTGACGGTAGATACCATTACTGCACGACTGCAAAAAATTATGAAAATTCTGCTTGTCAAGCGTTTGGAGAGCAGCAAAACCGCATTTAAGGCTTCGCTGAACAATTTGCGTCACTATACGCAAAATATGATTGATATGATTGACAACGATTGCGTATTTATTTGCCCGGATATTGATGTGAACAATGAGTTTAAAAAAGTTGAATACAAATTTGAGATTGCTAAAAAAGCAATTTTAGAAAAGATAGAAAAGAAAAAACAAGATGGAAAAATCAATAACCGACAATTCCGCAAAGCCGATTTCGATAAAAAATACTACAACCTATTGAAAGAGGATATTCGCATTATTGATTACTTGTACGAACGTTGGACTCAAAACGAAGACGATCCGAAAATGGAACGCTTTGTTGAAGCTATAGATCGTGAATTGTTTGATACAGAAATGAACACTTCCCAAAAAATAGTAATCTTTACCGAAGCTGTTGATACGCTGGATATCTTGGCTAAAAAAGTAGGCAAGAAACATCGTGTACTTAAAATTTCGGCAGCTAACCGCGACAAATTGCAAAATACAATACGCGAAAATTTTGATGCCAATATCAAAATTGATGTTCAACGCAACGACTACGACGTGTTAATTACCACCGAGGTTTTGGCTGAAGGTGTCAATCTGCACCGTGCCAATGTCATTTTAAACTACGACACGCCTTGGAATGCCACGCGTCTGATGCAGCGTATCGGCCGTGTAAACCGATTAGGTTCAACAGAAAAAGAAGTACACGTTTTTAATTTTTTCCCATCAACAGAAGGGAACAGCCAAATACACCTTGTCGAGAATGCCTATGCCAAAATTCAGGCTTTTCATACTCTATTTGGCGAGGACAACAAAGTATTTACCGAAATGGAGGAAATACCAGAACACGAATTCCGAGATTTGATATATGGGGCAGAGTCGCAAACCGGTTGCTTTATTAAAGAATTGACCGATTACAAAAACAACAACAAAGAACATTTTGAACAAATAAAGGCATTGACTTTTGAAAATTTAGGTGGAAAACGCGATTCAGCAGATGAACATTTGGTAGTTGTTGCTACCGAAAGACACGGATTAAGTAATGTGGCAATCAATCAGGAAAACGTGGCGCGTATTATTTCCAGTCTTGAAATGATGCAGAAATTGAAATGTGAACCTGCGGAAAAGTTTGCCACAATTACCAACAAAGAACAAAAGCAAATTTATGATTTGGCTATGCAATGCTATTGGACAAATGCCACGCGTAGCATTAACAGCAAGCAAGCCAGTGAAAACAAGAAAAAGGCATTGGAAATAATACACAATTTGCAAGCGGACCGTACGCTATCCAAAGATTCAAAGTCGTTGCTCAAACAAGCTCAGATAGCAGTTAAAGGTGGCAATGGCACAATTATCAGGATGTTACTGAAATTTGACAATGCGTGCCATCAAGGAGAAATCTCATTGTTCGGAACCGATTTTGAAATTAATTTGTGGATCAGTTCCGCATTTGGTCATTTGGCCGCGCAAACACAGCAGCAACACGGCAAAGCCAGCGTTGCCATTTTTGAATATAAAAATTAATATGAATAATATGGAGATAGATTTTCGCCCTACATTGCAAACGGACTTTTGTGGCTACGAACAACTTGCCGAAAAGGTGTTAAAGCCCATCTGTGGAAACAGATATGAGCAGAAAACAACACCCGAAGATTGGATTGAGACAACAGAAAAGCAAAGTGCAGCTAAGCGAGCCAACATTGTGGCAATTCGGAAAATGGCTGTTATCAATAATTTGGAAGGTAGTGATATTGAGGTATTTGATATTACTATGAGCGATAACTGTAAAATTGCCCGATCGCGTGTGGGCATTCAGCAAATTTTGCGCAGTACACTTTTTCCTTTTGGGCACGCCTTTATGATTTTTCATTACGAAAATATAGAAAACCGTAGCTGGCGGTTTTCTTATTTCTTCAAAGGCAAAAATGCAGCCAACACGACCGATGCCCACCGCTACACGTATAGTTTCGGACGTGGCATTCCGGCACGTACAGCCAATGAGCGATTCAACGTATTGATGCATAGCGATTGGAAGGATAGTGCTATAACCAATGCTTTTGACGTGGAAGCCCTTTCCGATGAGTTTTTCAAAGACTACAAACTGCAGTACGAAAAATTCTGCGACTTTGTGTACAAAAGCAAGGTTGACCCCGAATTTTTCGGGCAAGAGTTTGCCACGTATGACGACAAAACCGTGCGCGACTATGTGAAGAAAATGCTTGGGCGCATTGTGTTTCTGCATTTCCTGCAAAAGAAAGGCTGGATGGGGATACCCGCCAATAATAGCGATTGGACGGGCGGCGACCTCAACTTTATGCAAACGCTGTACAACAAAGCAAATGATGAACAGAAATCAAATTTCTTAGACAACGTACTTGAACCGCTGTTTTTTAACTGCCTGAACGAGAAACGCGATAATGATATTTTCGACACAAAGGTTGAAAGTATTGGCAAAGTAAAAATTCCTTACCTCAACGGTGGACTGTTTGAAAAAGATGTGATAGACATGCCCGATTCCAAATTTCCGTCAGAGTATTTCGCCAATTTGTTCGAACTTTTCAGTCAATACAATTTCACCATTGACGAAAACGACCCCAACGATGCCGAAGTGGGAGTGGATCCCGAGATGTTAGGCAAGATTTTCGAGAACTTGTTGGAAGACAACAAGGACAAAGGCGCCTTTTATACGCCCAAAGAAATCGTGCAATACATGTGCCGCGAAAGCCTGATAGCCTATTTAACAGAACGTTGTAGAGACGGTGTGCACACCGTCTCTACAAATACAAATGAAAACGCCATTCGCGCATTTGTAACCACACACCAATTGTCAGAAAACATTTCCGCAAAAGAAATAGAAAAATTACAAAATGCCCTCTATAGCGTCAAAATTTGCGACCCTGCCATTGGTAGCGGTGCATTTCCGATGGGATTATTGAACGAACTATTTGCCTGCCGCATGGCGTTGAATGGCAAAGACGGTGTGCACACCGTCTCTACGGATAATGCCGCCAAAATAAAACGCGAAATTATACAAAACAATATTTACGGCGTGGATATTGAAAAAGGTGCGGTGGATATTGCGCGTCTGCGCTTCTGGCTTGCGCTTGTAGTTGATGAAACCGAGCCACAGCCACTACCAAACCTCGACTACAAAATTATGCAGGGCAACTCGCTTTTGGAAAGTTACGAAGGTTTTGATTTGAGCCAGATTACAGACAGCATTGACAGCAAAGCCAAGAAAACCGCCGGAATGTACAGTCTCGAATTTGACGAAACCCAAACGGCTCACAGCATACAACTGCTGATGAAAAAATATTTCGAAATCACCGACCACAATTGTAAATCCGATCTGCGCCGCCAAATTGACGAACAGGTAAAACAGCACATAATTCTTTGCAGCGGCAATACACCCGAAATAATCGAAAAAGTAAACGCCATAAATCCAGACAATAAACCGTTTTTCCTTTGGCACACATACTTTGCCGATGTGTTCAATCCACCGACAGACTGCAACAATTCCGGCGGTTTTGATATTGTGATTGGAAACCCGCCGTATATCCGTCGTACCTCATTATCTCAAGATATGAAAAAGGAATATGAAAAGCTATATAAAAGTGCTCATAAACAATATGATTTGTATTTGTTATTTATTGAGCGCGGACTTTCTATATTGAAAAAAAATGCCATTTTAAGTTTTATTAATCCAATTCGTTTTTTTAATGCCAATTACGGGAGAAATTGTCGTCAATTAATAATACAGAACCACACATTACGGAAAGTCGTTGACGTATCTCAAATTGATATTTTTAAAAACGCAATGACTTACCCTTGTATTTTATTAATCGAAAATAGTAAATGGTTGATTGATAGTAATTTAATTTCATATCAAAATTTACAATCTATCAACGATTTTAGTGTTATTGATTCTATCCCAATAATAAACGTGAGTCAAAGAGATATTAGGGAAGATATCAATTGTAAAATCATAATAACAAAGGACAACGTAACAGCTAATATTATTGGAACAATAAATGCGAAAAGTGAGATGGTTAACAAGTGGTTCGATGTTGCAAGAGGATTAGCAAATAATAAAGTTGACTTTAAAATACCTTTATGTTACGCTTTAAAATCTACAAATGTTAAAAAATATAGCATAACAGGAGAACTTCGAAAAGTTTGTACAGATTATATCGAAACGTTTAAAGATGAAATGATTATCTTTCCACGAACGGTTCTTTATTTACAGGCAACATTAAAAGAGAAAGATATAATTTTACTTGACAGAATATACTATCTCATAAAACGAGGAAAAATTAATTTGAAGTATGCCTTGGGCATATTGAACGCAAAAATTACAAATTTTTGGTTTGAATATTATTATAATACAACAAAGGTTTCTGGCAATTATTTCGATTTGAATGGGTTGCAGATTAAGTCTATCCCCATACCTACCGCCACGCCCACCCAGCAGCAACCTATAATCGCCCTTGTTGAAAAAATTCTCGCCGCTAAAAAGCAAAACCCGCAAGCGGAGACTTCGGCAGCTGAGGCAGAAATAGACCGTTTGGTTTATGAGTTGTATGGGCTTACGGAGGAGGAAATAAAAGTGGTAGAAGGGAAATAAATGACATATCGTATGTTTCTTCGTTTTTTTCTTGTACTTTTGCACTATGTTATACAATAGACAAAAAATATTATTGGCGTTATTAGAGTTGTTTAATAGACAACTTTCTGCTATACAGATACAAAAATATTTGTTTTTATTTACTCGTAAGCAGGATATAAAAGCATTCGACTTCGTGCCTTATCAATATGGTTGTTTTTCTTTTCAAGCCAATCAAGACATAGTCACACTCACTAAAAATGGCTATATCACTAAATCGGAAAACTATTGCCAACTCAATCAAAAGCAATCAGGTAGTTATCTGATGGCATTGGATATGTTTGATCAGGCAACCTTACACGATATTAAAGACAATTATGGAGAATTGACGCAAGACGAACTGATTTGTTATACATATAAGGTTTTCCCTTTTTATGCCATAAAAAGTACCATTGCAGATAAGCTCTTATCACCGGAAGAATTACAAGCGGTAGAAAAGCAAAAACGTCATTTTGACACGCCTCAATTATTTACTATCGGATATGAAGGCATTTCGTTGGAAGAATATGTTAAAAGGTTAATTATTAATGATGTGCATATTCTTTGTGATGTCCGCAAAAATGCGTACAGCCAAAAATACGGATTTTCTAAAGCTATCTTGCAAAAAGCGTGTGAAGGCGTTGGAGTAAAATATATACACGTTCCACAGTTGGGCATAGAATCTAACAAACGGCAAGATTTATGTTCGCAAAAAGATTACGATATTTTATTTGACGAATATGAACGTACCACATTAAAACAAAATCACGAAGTTCTGTTGTTTGTTCGCAATTTAATCGATTCCGACAAACGTGTAGCTCTAACTTGTTTTGAAAAAGATCCTAAACAATGCCACCGCTCACGGGTCGCAAAAGCTTTGTTAGCATTACCGAATGCACGTTATACACTAAAACTTTTAATCTAAAATGGCATTAACAAAAATATTAATTGCAGTAAAAACATATCCAACTTTATCAGAAAAATACGATGAGTTGGTTTGTACTGCCGGATTTCGTGAAGATGGCTCTTGGATTCGTATTTATCCTATTCCTTATCGTAAACTGCAATATACTGATCGTTACGAAAAATGGCAGTGGGTGGAATTAGATGTTACACGCAATACAAAAGATTTTAGAAAAGAGAGTTACCGTCCAACTGACATTGAAAATGAATTTATATTAGGCGAAAAACTTGATACGAAGAACAATTGGGCTAAAAGGAAGCAAATCGTTTTGCAAAATGTCAGGTATAATATGAACGAACTGATAGCAGAAGCACAAAACAAAGAATTCGGAACCTCATTAGCGATACTAAAGCCAAAAGAAGTAAAAAAATTTATTTGGGAGAATTGTACACGAAAATGGGACAAGAAAAAATTAGATGCTGTTATTGCCAACCAAGCACAAGGAAGTTTATTCGACAAAATAGAAACAGAAAAAATTTTTAAAATTGCAAAAAAGGTTCCATATAAATTTTCCTATATTTTTACTACCGATGATAATATTGAACGAACGTTGATGATTGAAGATTGGGAAGTGGGAATGCTTTATTGGAATAGTTTGAAATTGGCAAATGGGGATGAAGACATAGCTTGCCAAAAAGTAAAAGAAAAATATTTTGATACTTTCATACAAAAATGTGATTTGTATTTCTTGCTTGGGACAACTAAAAAATTTCATAATATTGCTCCAAATCCTTTTATTATTATTGGAACTTTCTATCCTCCTAAGGAGGACAAACAACAATTATTTCTCTTCTAATTTTATTCCTCCCCGCCTAACCGAAATTCTATCTCGTAATTCTTTATAAACTCGGTCTCCTCTTTCGTCAGTCCATAGAGCGGACATATCAAATCGTCAATGCGGTCGATAATGGCTTTTGACTTGCCGATTTTGTATTCCTTGAACGATGCTACATTATAACTCGAATTGCCCGACGAGATGCGCACATTTGCATTTCGCTCTATATCAGCCAAATATTCTTCATACAAGGCATTGATTTTTGCTGTTGTTTCTTTCGTGAAATTTAAATATGGAATGGTAAACGATTCTATTTCGTAGCCTTTCCAATTATGATTATCAGAAAAAATTTGATAGAACCAAAATGAAAGATTACTGCTCAATATACAGCCAACAATATCCGAAAGTTGCGTGTCAAAAAAAAGCACTGATTCTGCTGATGAACCTGTTGAATAATTGGTAATGACTTTATAATACCTACCACCCGCGAATCTGTAATAAATTGGCTTTCCACTGTCTTTCACAAATTCCCTTATTGGTTTTTGAGTAAAGATTTTCTTCAAAATGTTAATTTCTATCGGTTGACTTATTTTGGGTATTCGCCCGTAAAGTTTAAGGTTTTTTACCTCGGCAAATTGCAGGTTGTCAATCAAATTCTGTAAACTAAAACCTCTGCCCTTTCGGTGCATTTTGGTTGAAAATAAACGTTGGCAAGGCGTTAATGTTTTGGTGAATGCGATAATTGAGGTATCAACAACAGCGTTTTTGAAAACCGGCTGCGGGCGCACGGCATATGACGATACGCGAATGGTGTTGCAGTTGCTTTCCAACAAGCGGTGCACGCCGGTAAGCGAATCGCTCGAAGTAAATGAAATGGGGACAATGTAGGTGAGATTTCCGTTTTTGCAAAGCAGATTAATGCCTCGTTCAATAAACAGCGTGTAGGAATCCATTGAGCCTTTTTGCACACCGCTTATTGTTTTTGCTGTTTGATATGTTTGTTTCAGAGTTTTCTTCTCGTTTTCGGGAATTTTCGCCCCATACGGCGGATTGCCAATAACAATATCGAAGCCGCCGGAGGCGTTGCAGTCTGTCGCCGGTTATTTATGCGGTAGAGTTTCCATAAAACGATAGAGTGTAACTCTGTGAACTTTAAGTGTTTTTGCGACTTTTGTTTTAGAATATCCTTTATTAAAAAGTTGCTGTATTTTATCCTCTTTCCCTGTCAATTTATTTCGTTTATTTTTACTACCCCGAATGCGACCAATGTGTTTTCCTTCCGCCTTTGCTCGCGCCAAAGCCTCTTTCGTTCGTTGCGAAATGAGGTTGCGCTCGATTTCTGCTGACAGACCAAAAGCAAACGCCAACACTTTACTGCTAATGTCCGAGCCAAGTCGGTAATTGTCTTTGATTGTCCAAAGTTGAATTTCCTTTTTCATACAGGCGGAAAGCACGTCCATAATCATAAACAGACTGCGTCCGAGCCGCGATAACTCCGAGCAAATCAAAATATCATTCTTTTGCAAACGTTTCAGCAACTTGCCCAATCGTCGTTTTTCAACTTCTTTCGTGCCGCTAATCGTTTCCTCAATCCATTCATCAATTTGAATATCTTGTCTTTTGCAGAATTTATTTATTTCAAACCGTTGGTTTTCAACCGTTTGTTTATCGCTGCTCACGCGAATGTATCCGTAAATCATAGTTTTTTACGGCAAAGGTAGTGGATTTGTTTTTGGCAGGAAATTTATTGTTTTTTTTGTTTCCACCGAGTGTGTCTAAAAAAGTCAATTAATTTATCAACAATTATTTTTTTGTTGGTAGATAAGTTGTATTTTTGCAAAAGAAAGTTTGTTTCACAATTCAAAAATAAAAAACTATGGCAGAAAAGATTACGGATTCTAATTTGAAGGAAATCATTGCCAACAATGCGTTGGTAGTTGTTGATTTTGGTGCTACATGGTGCGGTCCTTGCCGTATGATGGCTCCTATTATTGACGAATTGGCGGAGGCTTATGCCGGCAAAGTGTTTATTGGAAAAGCCGATGTAGAAGAGTGCGCCGATGCTACGGAATTTTATGCTATTCGTAGTGTACCGACAATCTTGTTCTTTAAAAATGGAGAGTTGTTACCCGATAAATTTGTTGGGGCAACACAGAAAAAAACATTGGAGGACAAAATTAATTCGTTAATGTAAAAAGTTTGCCGCTGTGTTTATGTAAGCCATTCTCTTTTTGAGAGAATGGCTTTTTTTAAAACCATTTTTGACGCCACAGCCAAATAATAACGCCTATTGCCGTAATTGCCATTGTTCCCCATGCAAACAAATATCCGTAAGTCCAATTTAGTTCCGGCATAAACTTGAAATTCATTCCCCACACACCGACAAGAAACGTAAGCGGAATAAAAATCGCAGACAAAACTGTTAATCGGCTCATAATATGGTTCATTCGTAAATCATTGTTGGCCATATATAAATCGACAAGTGCCGCAATATTTTCTTTGGCATTTTCTATCAGTTGCGCCACTTGTTCCAAATGGTCGTAAGTGTCTTTGTAATAAATGTGGTTGGAGGGAATAATCAATGGGGCATCTTTTAATAACTTGTGAAATTCGCTGCATAGTGGCAAAATATTTTTCCGCAGGAGCAAATAATCTTTGCGTGTGTTCTGTATGTCGCGTCCGACATTTGTATGATTGCCCGTAAATTCCATAAGCGTATCTTCCATGGTAAGCATTTCGTCGCGCTGGTGGTCAAGTATGGCAAGATAATTATCCACAACGCGGCTGAGCAGCAGATTGTACAGATAATCGGTATTTTGATGTCGAACTTGACCGGAATTAGCCATAATGGCTTCCTGAATATGTTGGAAATAATTGTTGGTGGTTTCTTGAAAAGAAACAACCGTGTTTGGCATAAGCAGTAAACTGATGTGTTCTTTTCCGAGCGGTTCTCCTATATTGCTTCCGAAAATATCTAAAATAGTCAGTATTTTTTGTTGAGAAAATTCAATCTTGGATATGTGGCGTACATTCAAAATATCTTGTGCCCATAATACAGGCACATTAAGAGCAGAGCATAATTTTTCTATCTTCTTTGTGTCCGCCAATCCTTGTACACAAATCCAGTTCGTTTTGTTGTCATCTATTGCTTTAATTACATCGGAAACGGTGTGATAATTATGTTTATCTACTGTTTTTGCATCGAAAGTTGTAATTGTAAAGAGTGTTTCGATGACCACATTCCCTGTGTACTGTAATGTTTCATACAGAAGGTTGTCGTGCTGACGAATACGTGGTGTGCGTTTGTTTGTTTTTTGATTGTTTCCCATAGTGTTCTTATTTATTGGACGCCTGTTTCTTTGTCGAAAATAGTGTGTAGTTGTTGCTCCAACTCTTTTTCGTTGGCTATGAGAGTACGCAGTTTTGCCAATCCTTGTTCGTTTTTGCTACTGTGTAAATAGAGTTTGAGATACCCCCCGTTTCCGTATTTTTCTTTCAAATGAGTTGTCGCACGTTGCAAATGAAAAGGAAACGGCTCTTTTGGATAGTTTTTAATGCCAAATTGTATGGTGCGTCGCAAAATGGTTTCTGTTGAAATATCCCTGTCTGCTTCGGCTACAATACAGCCATAAATGGAGCGTGGCGGATTTTTGGCAGATGCCCGATGATCTTCTATGGCTTGTTGCATTGTGATCATTTCGTTCTCCGAAAACCATTTTCGTAGTTGTTTGTCGTCGTTGAGAATTTTACCGGAGAAGATATGATGTTCTTTACGTCCAAGAGGAATGCCAATGTCGTGATAGGCAGCAATGGCGTAAATCATGTTTTTGTTGACATTATATCCCCGTGCCAATAATAAACTTTCAGAAATGACGTGATGGATATGGTCGCAATTATGACCTTTGTCGAATGTGTCATATTGTGGTAAAATGGTATTTTCGATGTATTGTTTTAGTTCTAAATTTATCATGTCGTTATTTTGGCAAATAATCGGAAACATCTTTTCCAAAAGCTTTTAATTCGCGTATAAGTGACGATGAAATTTCTTTTTTTTCCGGTTCGGCAAATAATACAACAGTTTCTATGCCGGTTAAAATGCGATTTGCTTCTGCTATTTTTTGCTCATATTCAAAATCTTGTGTGGTACGAACACCTCGTAAAATAAACTCAGCGCCCACTTCTTTGGCAAAATCTACTGTTAGTGTGTCATAAATTTTGACACTGATTTGAGGGCTGTTGATAAATATCAACTCTATTTGTTTTTGACGTTCTTCTTCTGTGTAGAGCGATTTTTTTTTGATGTTGCGACCTATGCCTATGATAATGTTATCAAAAAGGCATAACCCGCGTTCTACAATGTTTTTATGTCCTATGCTGAACGGGTCGAAACTACCTGGGAAAAGAGCTGTTTTCATAAATCTATTAGGAGTTTTTCTAAATGCAAAGATAATACAAATGCTAAATTTCTGATTTTAATTTGTAAAAATCCTGCGATAATAAAATAAAATGCGTAATTTTGAACACTTGAAACATTTTTTTGATTGCAAACATGAAAAAGAGAGAAGCCGTGCGTTTGTCGGAAATTATTCCCGATGTAATTGGAACAGTGTATGGCAATGAGTGTCATCAGCGTATTTTGGAGTCACGTATTATTGAACAATGGGACGAAGTGCTTGGTAATACTGCTGCTCAATATACTTCTGATTTGAAGCTGTCCAATGGCACATTGTTTGTTAAAGTTTCCTCTTCTATTCTGCGTCAGGAGTTGTTTATGCAGCGTAGCCGATTGGTTGAACAGTTAAATCAAAAAGTAGGAGCAAAAATAGTGCTAAAAATTATGTTCAGATAATTTCTATTTCTTTTTTTCTTCTTTTGCTTTTTCTTTGTCTAATTTTTTTTGTTCTTTCATTGCTTTTTTTTCTGCATCGTATTTTGCTTGCGCCTCTGCTCGTTCGCGTTTTCGCCATTCGTGTATGGCTTTTTTCTCTGCTTTTTCTTTTTCTCGTTGCGCTTTAATGGCGGCTTTTTCTTCCGGTGTTTTAGGTGTCAGGCTCTGTTTCCAATTGGCAAATAATTCTTTTAACGATCCAAAATTTTCTTTATAAACCAAGCCGATGCCTTGTGTGGTCAAACCGGTTTTAAATTCTTTGTAGTTATTGGTATGTGTGTAAGCTTTCAGACTTAATTTTCCGGATTGAATCAGTTTGTATTCGAAGTCGAAATCTCCAATAAAATTTGAAGTATTCAGATTATCATTTCTATACCCTACGTTGCCGTTGAAAGTAATTCTGTCGTTTGGCATATAGAGGAAATTGAATTCATATTCTTGCCCGAAGTCTTGTGTATTGGCGGTGCCGGTAGTTCTGAAATTAACCCCAAAATTCCATTTGTCGAATATTTGCGATGCCCAGTTGTTTAATTGCGATGACAAGGTTGATGACACAATTGCCAAAAGGTCGCTTTGCCCAAGTCCGGTAGATGTTTTTACAAGTTCGGGCGCATAAAATTTTCCGATAATCAATAAGGAAATGATTTGTCGATTCATCATCTCTTCTGTACTTACCACCGCATCTAATGCACGATTCAACTCTTCATCAGAATTAGGCAAATTGATGTCAAATTTGATAATGGGAGCATTGAGAGTTCCCGAAAGTTGCAAAATACATTGCACGGGAACAGTTGTTCGATTGCTTTTATTTAAAATAGTTTCATCTAAGATATCTTTTAGTGAAGCTGTTAATTGATAGTATGCTTTCAAATCGATGGTAGGATTGGCGGGGTCGCCGCTCCAATTGAGTTTGCCCCCATTTTCTACTTTAAATTCTTTGCGTAAGGCATTTTGAAATGTAAACAGATAATTGCCTGATTCTATTTCGTAGCCTCCCAAAATCTTAAATTGTTCTCCAACTGAAGAATAATTAATTTGCAAATTTCCGTATCCTGTAGCCCGTATCATATCACCGGCCTGTGGATTAAGCAGTAGTTGAATTTCTGCATCAGGTGTTACGTCTAACAATAAATTGAGGGTCAGATCTGTTTCTTGTGTTTTTTTCTTGTCATTTTTTTTTGTTTCTTCGTCGTCTATGACCACATAGGTGTTATTGTCCACAAATGTGATAAAATTGTTTTGTGCTGCCGAGGCTTCTCCCATAGGAATAATTAGCCGAGAATTACGTTCTGTTTTGGCATTACATGAGATATGAGTTCCTTTATCATTTCCTTGTATAACGGCTTTCCCCGTTGCAAATGCTGTTCCGTAAAAATCGGGGTTGTCTTGTTTGGTTGTATTTAGCACTTGCAAATGGTCGCAATCTATGTTAATCCGATAATCCATATTTTGGAAAAAGCGATGAGAAAGTTTGCCGTTAATGTGTCCTTTGTTTCCGTGCATATCTTTTATTTCGATGTTGCGCAGTAAAATTTCGGTTGGAGTTAATATAATGGAATCGGAAAATGTGAATGCAGATTGTAGATAGGCTACTTTGAGCAGGGCATCTTCTGCAAAAGCTTTAACCTCTACGTCTGTTTGCATGGTTTTAGAAAAACCATGTATATGCACCTGACCGGTTCCTTTTCCTTGTACGTCATCAAAAATAGTGTGAAGGTAATAGCTTAAAAAACGCAAATCCAATCGGCGGGCATCGCCTTTAATGTCTAATGAATCATTCATTAAAAAGTACGCTCCCGTAAGTATGGCCGTAGTATCTTGTTTCTCGTCGTTATTGGTAACCACGCCATAGAAATTGATGGTCTTATTGGTAAAATCAAAATTTGATGTGGCATGGGCTTTCCCGAAGTGCGAACGGTTGAAAACAAAATCATTGGCTGTAACATCAGCATTGAACAGAGGAATGTCGAATGCACTGTACACTGTAGCCGCTCCTGATACGCGTCCTCCAAATTCCACAGAAGAATCGTCGGGTAATAAGCTGCTGATATAGTCTAAATTAATGTCATTCAGATTGATATCAATTTTATCTTCTTTTGATGTTGAAGCCTTCCCATTAATGATAATATTTTGGTCGTCGTCGCTTTTGATGCTGAAGCCTTTTACCGTAAGCCATTTAAAATTCGTTGAAATATCGGCAGGAGCAATGTTCCATGTTTTGTTGTCGGCTACTATGTCCGTAGGAAAAATATGTGTGTTGGCAATAATCCCTTCGTTGCTGTTTTGTAGATAGGTTTTAAAAAGTAATTCGCCGGCATTTATAATATTCTGTTGGCTGTTTTCTACTTCAATATGTGTTACTAAAGTATCTTGCATACCCTCAATGTCCATAAACAAAGAAAGAGTATCGTTTTTGATTTTCGTTACGGCATTGGCCAACATGAGTAATTTTTTATTCTCATTCCTTATTTTCAGGTTGATATTATTGATATTGGTGGTATTGTTGTTGAGCTTGGAAATGTAGCAATCCACTCCGAAATCAGAAGTTTTGTCGTTCAGGAATCCCGATATCATAGTGTGTTTGCGTAAAGCCCACGGAATTTCAAAAATATCACATACTTGTTTTGTATCTTCTATTTCTATAAAAAATTTCAGATTATTGTCGTTTTGAGGAATGGGGTAGGTGGTTATGTTATTAATTATCGGCAATGTTTTTGAAGCGATATTTAGCAGACTGTTTCTGAGTGAAGCTATTGTGTAATTTCCTGATATGAAACCAGATATGAAATCTGATTTAATTTCTATGTGGTTGGATTTAGTTACTTTTGAGGTAAGTGAAATGTTATTTAATGAATAGTGTTTGTTGTTATTACTCAATTTTAAGGAATCTATGCTGATTACTCCATTTACATTGTCGATGGAAGAAGTTTCAAAATCGGATGATAGTTGTAGGGAAGCACATAAATTTGGATATTTGTCTGTTAAATGCAACTCATAAGGACGAAAGTCTGTTACACTTGCATCAAAGCGAAATGCAGAAAGTTTATTATTCAGATTGACATCTCCATTAAAATTGAATTTAAGGTTCTCGTCATCTAAATTGATATTACCGACAAAATTTCGATTGTTTAATTTGCCTTTTATGTGAATATCTTGATAGGTGTAATTTTTAAATTGCAACGAATTGATATGAAAATCCATAGAACCTTTGACCTTTTTGGAGGCTCCAGTAGTGAGGCTGGCCGATGCAGTAAAGGAAATAGCACCAAGTTCAGTTTGCGCCGGTAAAACCTGGCCAATATTTAAATGACTGGATTTAATGAGTCCGTTAATTGCCAATTTTTTAAAATCTTTTGAAACCTGCAGTGATACGTCGGTAGAAATTTGCCCGATGCCGGATTGGAGCTTGCCGTAGGCTACCATATTACCGATGAAACCGGTTATTTGACCTTTATATGTACAATTGCCGATATGGCTGAATTCTTGTGGCAAAACGGTTGGCGTTTGTGACAAATTGGCGATGATATCTTGTAAACCGTTTTTGTTGAATTTTAAATAGTCAATATTGGCAAAAATAAAAATTTCATGAATCGAAGGTAAGCCGGAAATTTGGAAATTACCTAAAAAACTAATATTGTCGCCATATTTCACATTCAGAGCAGATGCTTTGATGTTGCTGACTTTACCTTTTATCGTTCCTGAAATTTCTACAGGTTGTCGCAGATTGTTTAATTCTTTTGAAAAGAACCTTAAGTCCGGGAGATAAATATTCGAGGGTAAGATTTCGGTTTTTATTTTAACCTTTGAAAAATCGCTTATCAAAGTGTCCCAATTTTTGTAATTGAGTTTTGTTTCGCCAATCTTAAGTGCCGTGTTCGGTAATTCTACCGTTGTTTCAGGAATACGGCACAAAGTGTCGTTGCAAGCGAACGAAGTGCTGATGTTTTTAATCTCAAATCCTGAATGTTCTTTAAAATTGAGATAATCAATGCTGCCCGAAAAGTTGTGATCACCGTGTTTTGTAAAAACTATTTGGGTGTTGATATCTGAAAGTACAATATGTTGCGGTTGAAAAATGCTTTGACCATGCAAACTGTCTTTTATGTGTGATTGGGTCATTGAAAAGGCACATTCGTGTAATTTGACTTCTTTGATATCAAAATCCATACTACTTTTTTGTGTCGTATCCTTAAATGCCTCTATCAGAAAATTGATATTGCTGTTGTGGTCTGCATCAGTTTTTAAATTAACCGAGAGTTTTGATATGGAAGCGTTGTGAATCTTTATTTCTTTGCGCAAGAGGGCTAATAATGAAATTTTTACATCCAGTTCATCAATAGTTGCCAAAGTGTCACCCGCTTGATCTTCTATATAAAAATCATCTAATTTTAGATGATTAAACCATCGTAAATCAATATGTCCGATGGAGAGTGTGGTGTTTAATTCTTTTTCCAAGGCTAAAGTAACCTTGTCAATAACCAAGTTTTGTATCTTATTGATATTCAATAAAATGGCAGGTATTAGCAACACCAAAAAGAAAGTTGCCAAAGAAATCAATACTATTTTAACAGATTTTTTTATACCTTTGGAGTTTATTCTGCAAATGTAATATTTTTGTTAGAAATATTGAAATAGAAAAGATTAACTTTTTATTTTTCATGGTAATTTTATTTTTCTGTTAATGGATATTACTATTTTAGGCATCGAATCTTCATGTGATGATACTTCGGCGGCGATTATCCACAATGGTGTTCTTTTGTCGAATGTTATTGCCAGTCAATCGGTACACGAAATGTATGGTGGTGTCGTTCCTGAATTAGCTTCGAGGGCACACCAGCAAAATATTATTCCTGTGGTTTCGGAAGCTTTGCGTCGTGCGAAGATTGAAAAATCACAGTTAAGTGCAGTCGCTTTTACCAGAGGACCGGGATTGATGGGATCTTTATTGGTTGGAACTTCATTTGCAAAAGGTTTTGCACAAGTATTGGATATCCCGCTGATTGATGTTAATCATTTGCAGGCACATATTTTGGCGCATTTTATACAAGAACCGGATGTGGAACGTAAAATGCCGAATTTCCCTTTTATCTGTTTGCTGGTTTCGGGAGGGAATTCTCAGATTGTGTTGGTAAAGAGTTATAAGGAGATGGAGATTATTGGTCAGACGATTGATGATGCGGCCGGTGAAGCGTTTGATAAATGTGCCAAGGTTATGGGATTACCATATCCGGGAGGTCCTTTTATTGATAAGTTGGCAAAAGAAGGCGATGCCAAAGCGTTTATGTTTCATAAGCCGCATATAGAGGCATATAATTACAGTTTTAGCGGACTGAAAACATCTTTTCTTTATTTTTTGCGTGATAAGATAGCCGAGAATCCTAATTTTATAGAGGAACATAAAGCCGATTTGTGTGCGTCGCTACAAAAAACCATTGTCGATATTTTAATGGATAAGCTGGTAAAAGTAGTAAAAAACTTAAATATAAAGGAAGTAGCAGTTGCCGGAGGTGTTTCGGCTAATTCCGGTTTGCGCGACAGAATACTTGCTTACGGTGCAAAACGTGGTTGGAACGTGTATGTTCCCAAGCCTGCATTTACAACGGATAATGCAGCAATGGTGGCAATTACAGGATATTTTAAGTTTCAGGATAAAGATTTTTGCGGTGTGGAATTACCACCGTTTTCTAAAGTTGTGATTTAATTTATTTCTTTTAATGGATGTGTAAGCGTATTTTATAGAATGGCTTGTAGTGTGCAATCTTTAAAATGTTTTTGGGAACCATATCGTGGAATCATCCGATTTTGTGTGATATTGGTGGTCTGCCATTTCTTTTGGAAATTTACGGTGATTGGCGATGAATCAAGCGATATGGTTACATTCTTTGGCTGTGATATTTCTGCTCCGTTTATTTGGATGAGTACACATCTTACCACCGCTGTATATGCTATTATCAATTTCTTTGGTGGCTATGTAAGTATTATTGCCAATGATATTTTAGGGTTTCCTAATGGTAATTCTGTACATATTGTATGGGCGTGTTCCGGTATTAAACAGGCCTACATTTTTACATGTATTATTTTGTTTAGTCGTGGAGCGTGGAAACACAAAACATGGTTTATTCCATTGGGTATAGTAGTTTGTTTTTTGATTAATGTGATACGAATTACTATTTTAGTGGCTGTCATTGAACATAGTTTTGAGGCATTTAATGTGTTGCACGAATATATTTTGAAATATGTGTTTTATGGCATCATATTTTTGATGTGGGTGTTGTGGGAGGAAAAAATTGCCGTAAAAAGTTCCAAGCAAACCTTACAATCTCAAAAAGGATAATATGATGGATGCAATAGCTTTACTTAAATCATTGATTACCATTCCGTCTGTTTCGCGTGACGAAAAGGCGGTAACTGATTTTTTGCAGACAGAAATTGAAAAAATGAATTTTGCCGTCCATAGATTAGATAATAATTTGTGGATACAGAGCCCGCTTTGGGACAAGGCAAAACCTACAATTTTGCTTAATGCTCATTTAGATACGGTCAAGCCTTCTGCTTCGTGGACGTTGAACCCGTTTGTGCCTACAGAGCATGATGGGCGCATATATGGTTTGGGCAGCAACGATGATGGCGGTAGTTTAGTGGCACTTTTGGCTGCATTTATGCAACTGACAGGTAAGGAACAACCTTATAATTTGATCTTTGCAGCATCGGCAGAAGAAGAGGTTTGTGGCGCAACCGGTATGAAAAAGCTTATTTCGCATTTGCCAAAAATAGATTTTGGCGTGGTGGGCGAGCCAACAGGAATGTGCATGGCAATTGCGGAAAAAGGTCTGCTGGTGCTTGATTGCAAGACTATTGGAAAATCCGGTCATGCTGCACGCAACGAAGGTGAAAATGCTATTTATAAAGCTCTTAAAGATATTGAATGGTTTAGAGATTACCGTTTCCCACAATCATCGGAGTTTTTGGGTGATGTAAAAATGTCGGTAACAATGATAAATGCGGGCACACAGCATAATGTTGTTCCCGACGAATGTACTTTTGTTGTAGATGTCCGTACCAATGAACATTACAGCAATTCGGAAACGTTGGATGTTATTCGTCGGCATGTTGCTTGCCAAATTACGCCACGTTCGGTAAATCTTAATTCGTCTAAAATAGACATCGCCCATCCGGTTGTTCAGCGCGGTTTGAAATTGGGTTTGTCTGCGTTTGGCTCGCCAACTATGAGCGATCAGGTTCATATGCCTTTCCCAACTTTGAAAATTGGTGTTGGCGATTCTGCACGCTCGCATACGGCAGACGAATTTGTGTGTGTACAAGAAGTTTTGGATGGCATAAAATGTTATGTCAATTTGTTAGATAACTTGGAAATCAGATAATACATTCTAAACTCAGATACAAATATAGTTTATGAAAAAAGCCCTTTTTATTGATAGAGATGGAACTTTGGTTGTGGAGCCACCAATAACGTACCAAATTGACACATTGGAGCAATTGGAATTTTTGCCAAAAGTAATGCAGAGTTTGGCTTTAATTTGTCAAAAGACCGATTTTGAATTGGTAATGGTTACCAATCAGGACGGGCTGGGGACTGAAAGTTACCCACAGGCAAATTTTGATGTTGTTCAAAATAAATTATTGACAACGCTCAAAAATGAAGGAATTGAATTTGATGATATCTTGATAGATAAATCTTTTGAGGCTGAAAATTTGCCTACGCGCAAACCAAATATTGGTTTGTTGGGGCATTATACAGATGGGGCGTATGACCTAAAAAATTCCTTTGTAATAGGCGATAGGCATACAGATACAAAGTTAGCCGAGAATTTGGGTTGTAAAGCGATTCTTATTGGCAATGATACTACGGAAGTACCTGAAAATTGTGCATTGTACACCAATGATTGGATGGCAGTCGCTGCATTCGTGCTGCAAAGTGAACGTGTTGCAGTTGTGAAACGCAAAACTCATGAAACGGATATTGTTATCAAACTTAATTTAGATGGTACCGGACAAGGCGATATTCATACCGGTTTACATTTTTTTGACCATATGCTTGATCAGTTGGCGAAACATAGTCATTGTAATTTGTCTGTTAATGTAAAAGGCGATTTGGAAGTTGATGAGCATCATACTATTGAAGACACGGCGATAGCCCTTGGAGAGGCTTTTTATCAGGCTCTTGGCGATAAACGCGGTATAGAACGTTACGGTTTCGTGTTACCTATGGACGATTGTTTGTGTCAGGTTGCACTCGATTTTGGTGGGCGTTCGTGGTTGGTTTTTGATGCCGATTTTAAACGTGAAAAGATAGGTGATTTTCCAACAGAGATGATTTATCATTTCTTTAAATCTTTTTCCGATGCTGCCAGAATAAATCTGAATATTAAAGCAGAAGGAGAAAATGAGCACCATAAGTTGGAAGGCATATTTAAAGCGTTGGCAAAAGCTGTTAAAATGGCTGTTAAACGCGATTTATATTATGATGAGTTGCCTTCTACAAAGGGAATGTTGTAAATAGAATCTAAAATAGGTGTTATGTGAAATTAGTAATTTTGCAATAGTTTATATAAGCAAAAGAAGGAGATTTATCTCCTTCTTTTGCTTTAAATAACTATCTGAATGTGTAGAATTATTTTGTAAACATCAGTTCACGATATTTTGGCAGTGTCCACATTTCGTCGTCCACAATCATTTCCAATTTATCCACGTGTTTACGAATCTCACTCATTAGTGGAACAATGGAGTCATGATAAGCAATGGCTTTGGCGCGTTCGCCGTCCAAATGGTTGGCTTTGCGTCGTGCATCTATCATATTATCTACTTTGGCAACTATTTCGTCCACATGTTTGATAATGCGTTGTACAATCAAAATTTCGTGTGCAGCCAACCTTTCGTATTTATCTTCACCAAAAGTGGCTTTTACTTTTATCATATTGTCTAACAGTACAGATTGGTAGCGGTTGGCAACTGGAACAATGTGGTTCATCACTAAATCGCCTAATACACGTGATTCGATTTGAATTTTCTTTGAATAGGTTTCCCATTTTACCTCACAACGTGATTGTAATTCGGCTTCCGATAATACACCTGTCGTTTTGAACATGTCAATATTCTCCGGCGATAGATAACGATCAAAAATGAGAGGTACACTTGTTTCGCAGTCTAATCCTCGTTTGGCAGCTTCTTCTTTCCAAGCGTCGCTGTAACCGTTGCCATCGAAGCGAACAGCCTTACATTCTGATATGTATTTTTTGATAATGGTAAACAACGCACGTTCTTTGGGTTCACCTTTTGCCATCAATTTATCTATTTCTTTTTTGAAGCGTGAAAGTTGATCGGCAACGGCAGCATTGAGAGCAAGCATAGCACCGCCGCAGTTGGCAGACGATCCGACTGCGCGAAATTCAAATCGGTTGCCTGTAAAAGCAAATGGCGATGTTCGGTTGCGGTCGGTGTTGTCAAGTAAAATTTCGGGGATTGTCGCGACTCCAAGTTTCATCTCTTTTTTAGCATTGATAACAATACCTTTATCTACAGAGGCTTTTTCAAGTTTGTCCAAAACGTCGGTAATTTGTTTGCCGAGGAAGACAGAAATGATAGCCGGTGGGGCTTCGTTGGCGCCTAAACGATGTGCATTGGTAGCTGAACTGATAGAAGCTTTCAGTAGCCCGTTGTGTTTATAAACAGCCATGAGCACGTTCACTAAAAATGTGATGAATTGCAAATTGGTAGCGGCGTTTTTCCCGGGAGCCAGCAGGTTGACGCCGGTATTGGTACCAATAGACCAGTTGCAATGTTTGCCTGATCCGTTGACACCAGCAAATGGCTTTTCGTGCAGTAACACGCGAAAATGGTGGCGACGTGCTACGCGTTCCATTACCGACATTACCAAAAGGTTGTGGTCGTTGGATAAATTAACTTCTTCGTACACGGGAGCCAATTCAAATTGATTTGGAGCAACTTCGTTGTGACGTGTTTTGACGGGAATGCCTAATTTGAGCGATTCTATTTCCAAATCGGTCATGAATTTGAGCACACGTTCAGGTATTGCACCAAAATAGTGGTCTTCCAACTGTTGGTTCTTTGCGCTATCGTGTCCCATCAGAGTACGTCCTGTCAACATAAGGTCGGGGCGGGCAGCCCATAGTGCTTCGTCCACCAAAAAATATTCTTGTTCCCAACCGAGATATGCGTGTACTTTTGATACATTGCGATCGAATAAACGGCAGACATCTACTGCCGCCTGGTTGAGTGCAGAAACAGATTTGATAAGTGGCGTTTTGTAGTCGAGTGCTTCACCTGTGTAAGCAACGAAAATAGTTGGGATGCAGAGTGTATCACCAACTATAAATGCAGGTGAAGACGGGTCCCAAGCCGAGTAACCTCGTGCTTCGAAAGTGTTTCGGATACCGCCATTAGGGAAACTGGAAGCGTCAGGTTCCTGTTGATAAAGTACTTTTCCTGAAAATTCTTCCAAAACATGTCCATCTGGTGTTTTGTCGATAAATGCATCATGTTTTTCAGCCGTACCACCTGTCAATGGTTGAAACCAGTGTGTATAGTGCGTTGCTCCAAGTTCGGTTGCCCATTTTTTCATACCCATAGCTACCGAATTGGCAATGTCACGACTTAACGGTTTACCATTGTCAATAGCGTCAAATAATTGATTTAAAATGGTATCGGCGATATATTCTTGCATTTTTTCACGCGTAAATACCAACTTTCCGAAGAAATCGGCCGGACTTTCTGTCGGAATAGCAACTGCCTCAGGGTAGTGCGTTAAAGCATTATCAAGTGCTTGAAAACGTAATTTGCTCATAATAAGTTATTTAATTAGTTAAACCTTTTAAAAATAATATTGTATTTATAATGTCTCTTGTTTTTGTATTATAAAAATGGAAAAATCCGCTTTTTTTATTTTTAATCTCGAAAAATTAAAAATTTGACGTCGCAAAGATAGTAAAAAAATAAATTCATCGCAATTTTTTAGAAAAAAATCGTAAAATGACGATTTATTTTTTAGTTGATGTATTGCTGAACGAATGAAAGTGTCTTCGGCGATTCTGTTTCTTTTTTTCTTCAATCCATTGAAAACCGCTATCTTTGCACATTAAACATTGCTGTAGTTGTATGAATGAACAAGGGAAAAAATCGCAGGGAACATCTTTGCGTGTGGCGGAATCGACTGATTTAATGGCATTTTTGTTAGCAAAAATGGGCGGAATGAGTCGAACTTCTATTAAATCATTATTGGTACATGGTCGTGTGTCGATAAATGGTAAACAGGAAACGCGCTACAATACAGTTTTGAATAAAGGTGATGAAGTGTGTATAACAACTCGTGCCGTGGCTATAAAGTCTTTGGTTCATAAAGCCTTACGTATGATTTATGAAGATAATGACGTCGTGGTGGTTGAGAAACGGGAAGGCTTGCTTACGGTTGCGACGTCACCCAATTCGGAGGAAGAAACGGCTTATTCTATCCTTAAAGAATATGTGCGACGTGAAAATCCGACCGGTGGTATTTTTATTGTTCATCGTTTGGATAGAGAAACTTCCGGGCTTTTACTTTTTGCCAAAAATCGTGATGCGCAACATTTTTTGCGCGACAATTGGCATCAAATAGTGAGGGAACGTACTTATGTGGCAGTGGTTGAGGGTACTTTGAAAAAACCATCGGATACTATTGTTACGTGGCTTACCGAAAATCCAAAATCGAAGCGGGTATATTCGTCTTTTACGGATAATGGCGGCAAGAAATCGATAACTCATTATAAAAAAATTGGTGGAAATATTCAATTTTCGTTGCTCGAATTGCATTTGGAAACCGGACGTACCAATCAGATACGTGTGCAAATGGCGGCTATTGGCATTCCTGTGGTAGGCGATAGAAAATATGGAAATGGTCTGTCACATGAAATAGACCGTCTTGCGTTGCATGCGCGTGTGTTGGCGTTTGAGCATCCTGTAACGGGACAAACTCTGAGATTTGAAACTCCCATACCGAAAGAGTTCTATAAATTGACCAAAAACTGAAAAAAGTTGCGTAAGTTGTAGTTTTTAATTTGTATGATTTTATGTTTATTTCATTAATATCCAAACAGCTTGGAATACCGGAACGACAAGTTCAAAATACGGTAAAACTTTTTACCGAAGGTGCCACTATTCCTTTCATTAGTCGTTACCGCAAGGAAGCAACCGGTGGACTTGATGAAGTCCAAATTGGAACAATAGCCGAAGCTCATGCCAAATTGATTGAGTTGCAGAAACGGAAAGAGACAATTCTTTCCACTATTGAAGAGCAAGAAAAACTTACTCCGGAGTTGAAATGTCAGATAGAAGAAACATGGAATTCAATAACCTTGGAGGATATTTATTTGCCGTATAAGCCTAAACGCCGTACACGAGGACAGGTGGCTCGCGAAAAAGGATTGGAACCTTTGGCAAAATACGTTATGGGCCAGCGTCATGATGAGATAGAACTGCAAGCAGAACGTTTTCTTTCCGATGCTGTTCCTGATGTAAAAGAGGCTTTGGCAGGCGCACGCGATATTATGGCGGAATGGATGAGTGAAAATGCTTATGCGCGTACTTCTGTGCGATCTGTTTTTAATCGTGAGGCAGTTATTTCAAGCCGTGTTGTTAAAGGTAAGGAAACGGAAGGCGATAAGTTTCGCGATTATTTTAAGATAGAAGAATCTTTACGACAAATTTCTTCTCATCGTTTGTTGGCTATGCGTCGTGGAGAGGCAGATGGTTTTCTTAAAATAGAAATTGCTCCGGAGGAATCTGTCTGCATAGAAAGGCTGAAAAGAGCGTTTGTTAAAACCAATAATGCTGCGGCACATCAGGTTGAGCTGGCGATTACCGACAGCTATAAACGGTTGATTAAACCATCATTAGAAACAGAATTTGCAACGCAAAGTAAAGCTAAAGCTGATAGTGAAGCCATTGCTATTTTTGTGGCAAACTTGCGACAATTGTTACTTTCATCGCCACTTGGGCAGAAGCGTGTGTTGAGTCTTGATCCGGGATTTCGCACAGGATGTAAAGTCGTTTGTCTTGATGCTCAAGGAAATTTGTTGCATAATGAAACCATTTATCCACATCCGCCGAAATCTGAGTTCGCTTTGTCGCAGAAAAAAATTACTCATTTGGTGGAGCAATATGAAATTCAGGCGATTGCAATAGGCAATGGTACTGCCGGTCGAGAAACGGAACAGTTTATTCAAAGTATTCATTTTGATAGAGAAGTACAGGTTTTTGTTGTGAGTGAAAATGGGGCAAGTATTTATTCTGCTTCGAAAATTGCTCGTGAAGAGTTTCCGGAGTATGATGTAACGGTGCGTGGGGCTGTTTCGCTTGGACGTCGTTTGATGGATCCGTTGGCAGAATTGGTAAAAATTGATCCTAAATCAATAGGTGTTGGGCAATATCAGTATGATGTCAATCAAACCGAATTGAAGAAAGCACTCGATGCTACGGTTGAAAGTTGTGTAAATAAAGTTGGTGTCAATGTCAATACCGCAAGTAAATATTTGTTAACGTATGTGTCGGGCATCGGAGCACAATTGGCGCAAAATATAGTCGATTATCGTATGGCAAATGGAGCATTTTCTTCACGTAAGGCATTGATGAAAGTGCCTAAAATGGGAGCCAAATCCTTTGAGCAGAGTGCCGGTTTTATGCGTGTCGAGAATTCAGATAATCCATTGGATAACAGTGCAGTTCACCCGGAAAGTTATTCAGTTGTGGAACGTATGGCAAAAGATTTACATTGTACGGTTTCCCAACTTTTGACCGATGAAAGTTTACGACAACAGATAGTGTTGGAAAATTATATTACTGACACGGTCGGATTACCAACTTTGACCGATATTTTGATGGAGTTAGGGAAGCCCGGTCGCGATCCTCGAACTAAAATTCAGGTTTTTGCATTTGATCCTACTGTAAAAACAATTGAAGATATAAAAGTTGGGCAAATGTTGCCCGGAATAGTTACTAATATAACAAAATTTGGCGCATTTGTTGATATTGGAGTACATGAAAATGGGCTGATTCATATTTCAAATATGGCAAATCGTTATATCAGTAATCCAATTGAAATTGTCTCACTCCACCAGCATGTGCAAGTTAAAGTGATAAATGTTGATGTAGTGCGTAAACGCATACAATTGAGTCTAAAACAGGAGTAGCCATGAAGCCTAAAATTGTTATAGATAAAAATATTCCATTTATACAAGGCGTTTTCGAGCCATTTGCTTCGGTCGAATATGTAGCCGGTCAGGAGATTACATCTGAAATTGTACGTGATGCCGATGCTCTTATTATTCGTACACGAACCAAATGTGATGCTGCTCTTTTAGATGGCTCTACGGTACAATATATAGCTACTGCCACAATTGGTTTTAATCATATTGACACAGAATTTTGCAGACGTAAAAATATTTGTTGGAACAGTGCAATTGGTTGTAATGCAGCGGCTGTTGGACAATATGTGGCATCGGCGTTAAGTTATCTGGCACTGCACAATGACATTTGTTGGAAAGGTAAGACAATAGGTATTGTAGGAGTTGGACATGTTGGTCGTGAAGTGGAAAAAGTTGCCCAAAGTTTAGGTCTGAAGATTTTGCGCAACGACCCTCCACGTTTGGAAAAAGAGGGAAGTGCCAAGTTTGTTTCTTTACAGACTATTCAATCCGAAGCTGATATTATTACTTTTCATACACCCTTGATGCAGACCGGCAAATATGCTACTTGGCATTTAGCGGATTCTGCTTTTTTTCGGCAATTGCAAAAATGTCCGATTATTATTAATTGTGCCAGAGGTGGCATTGTTGATGAGAATGCTCTAAAATATGGTATACAAAATCATTTGATATCACACATTGTTTTGGATTGTTGGGAGAATGAACCGAATATTGATATGGACTTGTTGCATTTATGTGATTTGGCGACTCCTCATATTGCAGGATATTCTGCTGATGGTAAGGCAAATGCAACAGAAATGTCTGTGCGAGCTGTTGCCCGCTTTTTTGGTTTCCCTTTAGAAAACTTCAAGGTCAAATTACCTCCCAAATCGGTGGTGCATTACCAAAAGAGTTCGTTGCAAAACGCATACTTGGAAACGTATCCTATTCAAAATGATGTTGCCAAGTTAAGGGATAATCCAAAGTCATTCGAAGATTTACGAAATCATTATGTATTTCGGCGTGAGGCAATAATCATTCCGTAACAACATCGTCAAAGATATACAATTGGGAAGGAATTGTACGTTGTAACGGATAAAGTAATTTTGGACAAATGTTTTTAGCTTTTAAAGCGTTATTGACCGTATTAAAAGCAATTTCAGGCGTATTGTTGTCCTGACTTAAATGACACAGAAAAACATATTGTAAATCATCGTGCCAATTATCCGCCAAAAAGTTGGCTGTGTGTGTATTGCTCAAATGACCTAAATAGCTCTTTACGCGTTGTTTGAGCGGGTAGGAGTAGGATCCGTATTGCAGCATATCTTCATCATAGTTGGCTTCTATTACCAAGTAATTGGCTTTTGCTATTTGATCGGCTACTTCTTTGCTGATAAACCCCAAATCTGTTGCAATTACAAACCGTTGATTTCCATAGCGAATAGAATATCCTACACAATCAGAAGCATCATGACTTACCGGAAATGCCTGAAAAGTAAAATCACGTACGGTAATATTTTCCCCTTTTCGGAAAAATTTACAACATGAAATTAATTTCTCGGCAACTTTGTAGTTTCGGTTAATACCGTCCTTCATTTCTTGTGTAACATAAACAGGAATATGATATTTTTCACCTAAAATGCCTACTGATTTTACATGGTCGGTATGGTCGTGTGTAATAAAAATGCCCCAAATATTGCTAAAATCCAATTGGTTTTCTTTTAAAACGTGTTTTATTGTGCGTACGCTAATACCCGCATCAATAAGAAATCCGTACTCGCCTGTTCCAATGTAGTAACAATTTCCGCTGCTACCGCTGCCTATACTCAAAAATCGAAGTCTTTTCATTAACGCAAAATTGACTGCAAAGATACAAAAAATACAGAACTTTTAAATGGGAAGAAATTAAAGAAATATTCTCAAAAAAAATAATTACCTTTGTCAACTTGTTTTGTACTATATTAATGTATTGTAAACCTCTAATTTAATGCGACCTCCAAAAGAAAAAAATATGATATTTGGCATTCGTGCCGTCATAGAAGCCATAGATGCCGGTAAAGAACTGGATAAAATATTTTTGCGGAGAGATATGGGGGGCGATTTGGCACGCGAACTTCTTGAGAGAATTAAAGATTCTGCAATTCCGGTTCAGCGTGTGCCGTTGGAGAAATTGAACAGTATTACTACCAAAAATCATCAGGGAGCTGTGGCATTCCTTTCTTCTGTGGAATACCAGCATATCGATAATATTATTCCTACAATTTATGAAGAAGGACGTTGCCCGTTTATCATTTTGCTTGATGGCGTTACTGATGTGCGAAATTTTGGAGCGATAGCACGTACTTGTGAATGTGCAGGTGTCGATGCTATCATTGTACCAAGCAGAGGAGGTGCCATGCTGAATGCCGATGCTGTTAAAACTTCGGCAGGAGCTTTACATGTAATTCCTGTCTGTCGGGAACAAAGTCTTAAAAATACGGTTTTGTATCTCCAAAGTTCAGGTATTAAGGTTGTTGCAGCATCCGAAAAGGCGCAACATGCGTACACAAAAGCGGATTTTACGGAACCAATCGCCTTGGTGATGGGTGCTGAAGATGTTGGCGTATCGCCTGATATTTTACGGATTTGTGATGATATTGTATCTATTCCTATTGTTGGAAAAATAGAATCACTCAATGTTTCTGTCGCTTCTGCCGTAATGATATATGAAGTGTTAAGACAACGTAACTGCTGATTTGATATGGAAATTTTGTACGAAGACAATCATATTATTGCTGTTAACAAAAATTGTTCAGAAATTGTTCAGGGAGACAAAACGGGTGATGAAACTTTACCCGATATGATTAAAACTTATTTAAAAGAAAAATACAATAAACCGGGGAAAGTTTTTTGTGGTGTTACTCATCGTTTGGATCGTCCGGTAAGTGGTGTTGTGTTGTTTGCAAAAACCAGTAAAGCTTTGTCGCGATTAAACGATATGTTCAAAAATCAGGCGATTCATAAAACATATTGGGCAATTGTAAAAAATCCGCCACAAGAACCGGCAGACAAATTGGAACATTATTTGGTACGTAACGAAAAGCAAAATAAATCTTATGCTTACGACAGCCAGAAAGGTTCATCTAAAAAAGCGGTTTTGTATTATAAAACCATTGCTCAATCAGATAATTATACTTTATTGGAGGTGAAATTAGAAACAGGGCGTCATCACCAGATACGTTGTCAATTGGCAAAAATAGGTTCACCTATTAAAGGTGATTTAAAATATGGTTTCCCGCGCTCCAATCCTGATGGTGGAATTTCGCTTCATGCACGTTCGGTGGAGTTTGAACATCCTGTAACAAAGGAACATATAAGTATTATTGCAGAAGTCCCTCATGATAAATTGTGGCAGGAAATAACAAAAAAAATAGATTGAACCTATATTCAATAAGACGGGGGAAAACAAATGTTTTCCCCCGTCTTATATTATTGTTTCTTATTATTTATGATAACGGTTGTTTAGCGATTCCAAAACCTCATTTGTGATATCATACTGTTTTTTTGCAAACAATACATTATCATTTACAGAACTTGTAGAGATAATCAATTCGTATTTACCTTCTTTGTTGATGTCGGTAATCGCTGCATCAATACTGTCTCTGAGTTGTTGAGTTAAAGTTTGTTGTTCTTGCAGTAACTCTTGAGTTAAAGTACGATCCAATTGCTGCAGTTCCACTTCCTTTTTTTGCAAACGAGCATATTCGCTTTCGGCACGTTCTCTACTTAAAAATGCATTGTTGTCAAACTTGCGCTGAAATTCTTGCATTTCGTTTTGTAACTGACGTGTTTGCGAATTGATTTTCAGACGTGCATCTTCCTGTTTTTTAATTAATTTCTCGTTGGATATTTTGGCAAGATTGTATTGCGATAGTAATGTGTCGATATTCACAAAGGCAACGGTTATAACCGGCTGTCTTTTTGTTTCGTTATTTGTGGCACATTGTTCTTGGTTTGCCGTTTTTCCACATGATATTAATGTGAAAACAGCAGCGCATAGCAAAAAAGAAATTTTCTTCATGTTATTGTTTTTTATTGGTGATTGACTTTTTGTTCCCGGGCTTCTTTGTCTTGCGAAGTTACACAACCAATCCCTTTCTTACGCATGGCTTTGTTTTGCCCTATATGAATATTTGGAAATTTCCCCTTTTTGGTAAAAAACACTCGTATGCCTAAAAGCAGGACAGCCAATAAAACAATAACAAATGTCGTGCCAATTAATAATTCCATAATTCATATTTAAGCTGCAAAGATAGTTAATTGTTACGAGAAACATCAAAAATGAGTTAGAAAAAATATTAATTTAACATTTTAATTGTTTTTTGTTCATTGGTTTACGCTTTTTATCTGAGGTTTCTCTTTGTTTTTCAAAAATTATTACGAACTTTGCAATAATAAAATGTATAAATTATGAATATTACGGATTTACAACCTCAAGAGGTTTTTCATTTTTTCAATGAAATTTGCAAGATTCCCCGTCCCTCTAAAAAAGAAGGACGTATCATCGCTTTTTTAAAAGATTTTGCAGAAAAACATCATTTGCAATATGATACGGATGCCGCCGGCAATGTGTTAATAAGAAAACCGGCTTCGAAAGGATATGAAAATCGACCGTCTGTTATTTTACAGTCGCATATGGATATGGTTTGTGAAAAAAACAGTTCGGTAGAACACGATTTTGACAAAGATCCAATACAACCGTATGTAGATGGAGAATGGCTTAAAGCGCAAGGGACGACTTTGGGCGCAGATAATGGTATAGGTATAGCCACTCAATTGGCAATTTTGGCTTCCGATTCTATTGAGCATGGACCTATAGAATGTTTGTTTACGGTTGATGAAGAAACGGGACTGACCGGCGCATTTGCTTTACAGGAAGGTTTCATGAAAGGCTCTACGCTGATAAATTTGGATTCGGAAGATGATGGCGAAATATTTATCGGTTGTGCCGGAGGTATTGATACAACGGCTTATTTTACGTATGTCCCGCAGCCGATAGAGAGTGGATTTTTTGCTTTTGAAGTAAAGGTAAACGGTTTAACCGGAGGACATTCGGGCGATGATATTGATAAAGGTCGTGGCAATGCCAATAAAATTCTTGTACGTTATTTGGGGCAGCTTGATCAAAAAATGGAAGTTAGGTTGGTAACTATAGATGGTGGTAATTTGCGCAATGCTATTCCGCGGGAGGCAAAAGCAACATTTCTTGCGCCAATGGCACGTAAGGAAGATGTTCGTATTTTGATGAATCATTTTATTAATGATGTGGAAAGAGAGTTGATTGTTGCGGAACCCGACTTAAAGATAGATTTATCATCAACGTCATTGCCTGATAAATGTTTGGATGCGACCACGACAAAAAAACTATTAAATGCTTTGTATGCTTGCCCCCATGGTGTAATCAGAATGAGTGATGCCATTAAAGGTTTGGTGGAAACATCTACCAATTTGGCTGCCGTAAAGATGGTGGAAAACAATAAGATAATGGTAACAACCAGCCAACGCAGTTCTATAGAATCGTCGAAATATGATATTGCCAATATGGTGGAAAGTGTGTTTAAGCTTGCAGGAGCAGAAGTTACGCATGGAGATGGTTATCCGGGTTGGGAACCGAATCCGAAATCTAAAATCGCAAATGCCATAGCAGCCAAATATAAAGAATTATTTGGTACAGAACCTAAAATTAAGGCAATTCATGCCGGTTTGGAGTGCGGACTCTTCTCGAAGAAGTATCCGACTTTGGATATGGCTTCTATCGGACCGACAATGCGGGGAGTACATTCTCCTGATGAACGTTTGAATATTAAGGATACACAAAAGTTTTGGCAATTGTTGTTGGAAACGTTGAAAAGTTTTTAACCGGAGAAACATTGCTGAATAGCCATAAAAATGGCGGTGAATGATAAATTCACCGCCATTTTTATATTAAATCTGTATGCTTATTTCTTCTTTGTTGTCGTTTCGGTTATTTTCTTTTGTGTTTTCACTTTCTTTTCCAAATGTTCTATCACTTCCTCTTGATTGCGAATGGTTTTGAGCAATGCGTTTAATTCCTCATTTTCAATGCTGGTAGGATATTGTGCGTTGACACGCTCGATAAAATCACTTAATACATTCATATAATTCATAAATGCCTCATATGGAGATTCATACGGAATTTTTTGTGCATAAATCATACCGTCTGAGTAGTGCTTTGTGGTCATAAAATAGAAATGAGCTGTATCTTGCAAACGTTGCCAATCAACTTTCAATAGTGTATCTGAGCACAAATGTACTCGTTCTGCCAAGTTGTATAATTTTGATAGAGCCTCATTCTGTAATTCGTTACCACACCATGCGCTGACATCTTTTTCTTCGTCCGTCCACGACATGGGATATAGTGCAGTAAGTGTATCTACGGGTTTGTTTTTTTCGCATATTTCTGACGGTAAAGCAAAACCGACGCCTTGTTCCATGGCGTGGAAAGGTAAGGCTTTAAAGAATTCAAAAATACCACTGTTTTTGTTGTTTAAAACCCCTAATGCTTCATAACCCATAAATACGGTAAAGATATTTTCGGCGGCAGGTGATTCTTTTATCCAACCGATAAATTTTTCGGCGGTCAGAGGATATTGATCCCATGTCCAGTTGGAAAAGCGATAATTGATGTCGTCGCTTAATTTATTGTTGCGTACCAATAATTTTATTTTATTGTTATAGGCGTGCGAATAGAGATAGTTGGGACTTTTCCAGCCTAAAACATGTTTGGCTCCTTCTACTACGATATTTTTATAACCTAAATTGGCTATCATTTCTCCTATTTCGTCGGAGTACAGCAATGCCGAATTTGCAAATACAGTAGGTTTTTTTCCAAATAATTCTTTTATTTTATTGGCTTGCATTTTCACTTGCTCACCAAATTCATCTTCATTATACATGGCAGCCAATGAGTGTCCATAGGGAGTTGCCAAAAATTCGACACTGCCTGTTTTTGCCAGCTCCTGAAAACTTTCGATAACTTCAGGGGCGTATTGTTCTAATTGTTCTAATGCCAACCCCGAGATAGAAAATGAAACTTTGAATTTGCCGTTCGAGCTGCGAATCATATCCAATAAAACGCGATTGGCTTCTAAATAACAGTTGTCGGCAGTATAGCGGATAGCTGTTTCGTTGGCGTAATCGTCATAATAATAATGGTCATTACCAATTTCAAAAAAACGGTAGCGTTTTAAATTGAAGCGCTGATGAATGCGGAAACAAAAATTGATGGTTTTCATATTTAAAAGATTTTATTGTTTTTACTTGATGTTTTATCGTCCACAGACCATGTCGTAAATGCGCCTTACTTTTTGTCCGGCATATTCCCATTTTATGTTGTTGACTTCTGTCAAACCTTCTTCATGTAAGGTTTTGTACATAGCGGGATATTTTACAATGGCATGAATATAGTCGGCCATGGTATCAATATCCCAATAATCGGTTTTAATGGCATGATTCAATATTTCGGCACAGCCCGATTGTTTGGAGATGATGCTTGGTGTACCTACCTGCATGGCTTCCAATGGCGAAATTCCGAAAGGCTCTGATACTGAAGGCATCATGTAAACATCGCTTTCACCTAACATTTCGTACACTTGCCGTCCTTTAAGAAATCCGGTAAAATGAAATTTGTCGGCAATTCCTTTTTGTGCTACCAAACGAATCATTTTATCCATCATATCGCCACTGCCTGCCATCACAAAACGAACACCTTCCGTTTGTTGCAAAACGCGTGCGGCTACTTCTACAAAGTATTCGGGACCTTTTTGCATGGTAATGCGCCCAAGGAATGTAACTATTTTATCTTTGCGTTTACTTTTGGTAAATTCGTTGACATTTGTCATCGGTTCTACGGCATTGTGAACGGTAGTAACTTTGTCGGGGTTTTGGTAATATTTTTCAATAACTGTTTGCCGTGTCAAATTACTTACCGTAATAATATGGTCGGCTGCGTCCATGCCTTCTTTCTCTATGCGATAAACATCGGGATTCACTTGTCCGCGGCTGCGATCGTAGTCGGTGGCATGTACGTGAATAACCATTGGTTTGCCACTGATTTGTTTGGCAAATCGTCCTGCCGGATAGGTTAGCCAGTCGTGAGCATGGATAACATCAAATTGTGTGGTATGTGCAATAACGCTTGCGACAGCTTCATAGTTGGAAATTTCTTCCATCAAATTGTCGGGATAACGCCCCGAAAAATTAATGCACCCTAAATCGTCAGTGCCAATACGGCGGAAATCGTATTTGATGTTATCGCGAAAACGATAGTAATCGTCAGGCGACATAAATTTGCCGATACGACCATTAACATAATCCCAATTAACATCTTTCCATACAACGGGAACATGGTCGGCACCGATAATGTGTAAAAAACTTTGGTCTTCATCTCCCCACGGTTTAGGAATAACAAACGTTATTTCCATGTCCGGCTGCAACGATAATCCTTTTGTCAACCCATAACTTGCCGTACCTAATCCTCCGAGAATATGCGGTGGAAATTCCCATCCAAACATTAATGCTTTCATAGCGTATCTTTTATTGCGTTCTCTTTCAAAAATGTATCCAAAATATGTAAGGTTCTCAAAACTTCGCCTACTGTCATGGCATAACTCATGGCGCCATGTCCTCTGAATGGAGGATTACCGTCGTAGAGTTCCGATAATGTTCCGACTGTCAATTCTCTAAGTTCTGTTTCGAATCCGGCTAATAAACGTTGCAGGAATGAGACACCGCTCATTTTGTAAATTTTCAGGTAAGCCTCAGCAAAGGCGGCTGTTGTCCATGGCCAAACCGGACCGTTGTGATAATTTCTGTCACGTTCTAATTGACCTCCGATATATTCAGGTCTGTACATTGGGCTTTTCGGACTTAAGCTGCGTAATCCTTTCATTGTCAACAGTTCACGTGTAATGATATCTAAAGTCGATTTTTGCTGACGTTTGTCCAAGGGAGAATGAGGCAATGAAACAGCAAAAATCATGTTTGGACGTACTTCTCTGTTTTGATAGTTACCATCGACAAAATCGAACAGATAAGTGCCATTCCAAAACGTATCTACAAAAGCTTGTCGCGAAATTTCCGCCTGATAATTCAAAATATCTGCCTGATTTTCATTGTGTGTTTCATTGGCAAGCTCGCCTGCAAATTTCAAGTCGTTGTACCAAAGAGCATTTATTTCAACAATATAACCTGTTCGAGGTGTGATTGGATAGCCGTTTTCCATGGCATTCATCCATGTTGCAGGTTTTACTTTCCCATTTGTGTAGAGCAAACCATTTTCGTGCAAAAACAGATTTGGATGCTTTTGCTTGCGTATAAAGGCGATGATGTCTGCTACTATGCGACCGTATTTTTCGGCAGCTTGTGCTGTAGAAGTGGCTTGGGCATATTGCTGAACATCCCAAATAAACCAGAGTAACACATCAGGCGAACTGACTTCTTTCAATTGAGTGGTTTTGGGACGTAAAGCCAAAAAATCGTCTACGGCTTTTATGCCGATGGTCATCATTTTTTCAAATGTGGCAATGTCATCAATAGACAAAGTACAGCCCGGAAGCGCAATGAATTCGTCGCGTGCACGGTATCGAAACCAAGGATAACCTGCTAATAAGTAATAGCCGTCATCACGTTTGTTGTAAAATTGTTGTGCGGCATTTTTCAAACAATTGAAAAAACTGGTACGTGGTGTCCGATTTGTAAATTCATATTCAAACAGTTTTTTCAGAGATTGGCATGTTACCGGTTCCACACCGGCTGAAACAATAATGGTTTCTCCTTTTTTTATTGGAAGTT